>NZ_JAAMOZ010000003.1 GCF_011758645.1 Brooklawnia cerclae
CGGGCGTCCGTCACCCTACCTGCAGGCCCGGCTCGACCTCGCGCTCGACCTGTGGCGCCAGGGCAAGGCGACGGTGTTCATCGTCTCGGGCAGCACCAGCGACGACGAGCCCGCCACGATGCGCGACTACCTGGTCGAGAACGGGGTGGACGAGGCCGACATCGTCCTGGACGAGGGCGGGGACGACTCCTACGCCTCGTGCGCCCGGGCCGCCGACCGGTTCGGCGTCGAGCAGATCACCGTGGTGTCGCAGAGCTATCACGTTCCCCGCACGGTGGCGACCTGCCGCCTGGTCGGTATCGACGCGGTCGGGGTGGGCGACGACACCCGGGCCAAGGACGCCACCTGGAACAGCTACGTGCGCCGGGAGCTGGCCGCGAACATCAAGATGCTGATCGACGTCGTCGCGCGGCGCGATGTCGGGCAGAACGAGCCCGACCCGGCTGTGCGCGAAGCACTGGAGCGGCACGGCTGAGAGGGCGTGCGGCCCGATCGAGCGGGCCGCGAGGCTCCGTGCTGGCTGCGTACGCTCCCGCGGCTGGTCTACCGCCTGATGCCCGCCGACCTCACCAGCCGGCGGCCGTGGTCGGGCCGCCGTGGCGTCCCATGCCCCGGTAGACCCATCCCGCGTCGGTCCAGCGCTGGGGGTCGAGCACATTGCGTCCGTCGATGATGATCGGGGTGCGCACGAGCCCGCGCAGGACGACCGGGTCGAGGTCGATGTACTCGCGCCACTCGGTGAGCAGCAGGACGAGGTCGGCGTCCCGCACCGCCTCGTCCACGGTGTCCACCACGTTGAGGTTCGGTCGTTTGCTGCGCAGCGCCGTGGCCGCCGCGGGATCGGTGATGGCCAGGTCTGCCCCGCGCGCCCACACCTGCTGTGCGACGTCGAGGGCGGGCGAGTCGCGCAGGTCGTCGCTGTTGGGCTTGAACGCCGCGCCCAGCACAGCCACCCGGTGACCGACGAATCGGCCACCGAGCAGGTCGGACGCGAGGTCCACGGCCTTGTCGCGCTGCCGCAGGTTGATGGCGTCCACCTCGCGCAGGAAGGTGAGGGCCTCGTCCACCCCCAGCTCACCGGCCCGGGCCATGAACGCGCGGATGTCCTTGGGCAGGCAGCCGCCACCGAACCCCACACCGGCGCGCAGGAACTTGCGCCCGATCCGGGGGTCGTAGCCGATCGCGTCGGCGAGCTGGGTGACGTCGCCGCCGGTGGCGTCGCAGAGCTCGGCCATTGCGTTGATGAAGCTGATCTTCGTGGCCAGGAAGCTGTTGGCCGCGACCTTGACCAGTTCCGCGGTGGGCTGGTTGGTGAGCATGCGGGGGATCCCCAGGCCCAGCAGGGACGCGTAGCACTCGTCCAGGACCCGTTTGCCGATGCTTGCGCGGTCGGGGTCGTCGGGCAGCCCGTAGACGATCCGGTCGGGCTTCAGAGTGTCCTCCACCGCGAACCCCTCGCGCAGGAACTCCGGGTTCCACACCACGACGAGGTCCTTGCCCGAGGCGTTCGCCGACTCCTGGACGCGCTGCGCCGTGCCGACCGGCACCGTGGACTTCCCGGCGATCACCACCGGGCCGGCCGAGGTGTCGGCGTGCGTCAGGATCGTGTCGATCGCCGCCCGCACGTAGGTGAGGTCGGCCGCGTACCGCCCCTGCAACTGGGGGGTGCCGACGGCTACGAAATGCACCTCGGCGTCCGCGATGCGATCCGGGTCGGTGGTGAACTCCAGCCGTCCGGACGAGGTCTGCTCGGCCAGCAGATCGCCGAACCCCGGCTCGAAGAATGGTGGACGCCCGGCGCTGAGGTCGGCGACCTTCGCCTCGTCGACGTCGAGACCGACCACCTGGTGACCCAACTTCGCCATGCAGGCCGCGTGCACCGCGCCCAGATAGCCGCAACCGATGACTGATACGCGCACAGCCCTCAGGCTAGCGGGTGCCTCGCCGGGACGCTCATCTGGTCGCGGGCGTAGCCGTGGACATCCCTTCGACAGGCTCAGGGATCGTGGAGCACGCGACAGGTTCAGGGGTCGGGGCACACGCTCGTTGAGCTTGTCGAAACGAGCTGCCAGAGCCCGTCGGAACGAGCTGCCAAGGCCGAAACCGGCCGCCCGAGCGCACGCGACAGGTTCAGGGATCGGGGCACACGCTCGTTGAGCTTGTCGAAACGAGTTGCCAGAGCGCACGTGTACGGAGCGCCGTGCCGGGCGTGCGAGAATATGCCGCATGGTTTCTCTTCCCTCCAGGTTGTCCCAGCGCGTGGAAGCGGTTGCGGGCATCGATCCGGAGTTGCGTCCGGCGACCAAGCCCCAGTTCGGTCATTTTCAGTCGAACGTCGCGTTGCGCCTGGCGAAGCAGGAGGGCAGGCCGCCGCGCGAGGTGGCCGAGCGGATCGTCCGGGAACTCGATCTGGCCGATCTGTGCGAGACCCCGGAGGTGGCCGGTCCCGGATTCATCAACTTCCGCATCCGCGCCGACGTGCTGGCACAGACCGTGAACGAGCAATCGGCCGATCCCGGCGCGGGCATCGCACGGGCCGAGCACCCGCAGACGGTGGTGATCGACTACTCGTCCCCGAACGTCGCCAAGCAGATGCACGTGGGGCACCTGAGGTCGACCATCATCGGTGATTGCTTCAACCGCGTCCTTCGGGCGCTCGGGCACCACGTCATCGCGCAGAACCACCTCGGCGACTGGGGCAGGCAGTTCGGCATGCTGATCGAGCAGGTGGTCGACGAGCACCTCGACCTGGCCACGCTCGACCTGGCCGGGGCGGAGGCCCTGTACCGGCGGGCGAACGTCCACCTGAACCAGGACGAGGCCTTCGCCGAGCGGGCCAGGGAACGCGTCGTCAAGCTGCAGTCGGGCGACGAGGCGACACGGCAGGCGTGGCGGCGCCTGATCGAGATCTCGCTGGAGGGCTTCAACCGCACCTACGAGCGCCTGAACGTGCTGCTCACCGACGCCGACCTGGACGGCGAGTCGGTCTACAACGAGGATCTGCCGGGGATCGCCGACGACCTCGAGGCCCGTGGCATCGCCCAGGTCGACCAGGGTGCGCTCGTCGTGTTCGTCGACGGCATCGACGCACCGGCGATCATCCGGAACTCGGCCGGTGGCTACGGCTACGACGTCACCGACCTGGCCGCCGTCCGGCGCCGGGTGGACGACTTCGGCGCGAACCGGATCGTCTACGTCACCGACGCCCGGCAGTGGCACCACTTCCACCTGGTCTTCGAGGTCGCCCGCAAGGCGGGATACCTGCCCGACGACGTGAGGGCCGAGCACGTCGGCTTCGGCATGGTGCTGGGTCCCGGCGGCACGCCGATCAAGACCCGTGACGGCGGCACGGTCACGCTGGAGAGCCTGCTGGACGAGGCGGAGGAACACGCGACGCCCGAGATCGCCCTGGCCGCCATCAAGTACGCCGACCTGTCGAACTCCCTGCAGAAGGACTACGTCTTCGACGCCGAGCGCATGACCCAGACCACCGGTGACACCGGCCCCTATCTGCAGTACGCGCACAGCCGTTGCGCCGGCATCCTGCGAGAAGCCGAGGCACGGGGTGTCGCGTGGGACGAGGTGGGACTGCTGGCCGAGCCGGCCGAGCAGGAACTCGCCCTGTGGCTCACGAGGTTCGGCGAGACCGTCCAGGTCGTCGCGGACGAGTTGACCCCGCACAAGCTGTGTACCTACCTGTTCGAGCTGGCCACGAAGTTCTCGACCTTCTACGAGCAGTGCCCGGTGCTGAAGAGCACCGACGAGGTGCGTGCCTCCCGGCTGGGGCTCGTGGCAGCGACCAAGCAGGTGCTGGCGACAGGGCTCGACCTGCTGGGGATCGTGGCTCCCGAGCGTATGTGACGCCCGTGGCCTGAGACCGCGTCGACGGGCTCGATCGTCCCGGGACCGTGGTTCCTATGCCCGCGGATCGTCCCAGCGATCGAGTTGCACATGTGGGGCCGGGACGGCGCGCTGCGGCGGGGTGTGCCCGGGCTCGGCCCGCTCCGCGGCGACCACGGCCGCTCCGACGATGCCCGCCTGGTTGAGCAGTGTCGCGGGGACGATCGGTGTGTTGAGCTGGAGCAGGGGAAGGAACTTCTCACTGCTCTTGCTCACGCCGCCGCCGACGACGAACAGGTCGGGCCAGAACAGCTTCTCCATCGTGGAGTAGTAGAGCTGCAGCCGCTTGGCCCAGCGGCGGTAGCTCAGGCGCTGCCGGGTCTTCACCCCGGCGGACGCGCGGGTCTCGGCGTCGTGCCCGGCGACCTCGATATGACCGAGCTCGGTGTTCGGCAACAGGACGCCGTTGTTGATGATCGCGGTGCCGATGCCCGTGCCGAGGGTGGTCACGATGACCACGCCCGGATGGCCCTTCGCGGAACCGTAGCGCACCTCCGCGAGGCCGGCGGCGTCCGCGTCGTTGACCATGACCACCGGACGCCCCAGGCGCTCGGTGAACAGGGCGTCGGCGTTCACGCCCACCCACGACTTGTCGAGGTTCGCCATCATCGGGATGACGCCGTGCACCACGGGCCCGGGGATTGCGATACCGACCGGCGCCTGCCCGACAAGGGGAGTGAACTCCGCGACGATCTCCGCGACGATGTCGGCGCAGGCCTTGGGCGTCGCCCGCCTGGGCGTCGGGATGCGTACGCGTTCGGCGATCAGTTCCCCGGTCGCCAGGTCGACCGGAGCACCCTTGATGCCCGAGCCGCCGATGTCGATGCCCACCACGGGGTGCGCTGCCGAATTCATGGCGCCAATCCTAGTCATCTCCCAGTCGCGAGACCTAGCCGCATTTCCTGATCGGGCGTTTCCGGGCCACGGTCGGACGTGTCGCCAGGTCAGCTCAACAGGTCGATGGCCGTGTGCAGGCCGACGACCAGCGGCAACGTTCCTGACCAGGCCCGTAGCACCCCGAGGACGATCCCGACGAGGGTCAGCGTGCCGACGATCCACAGGGGCTCCCCCTGCACGATCAGCCTGGGCACGTGCATCATCCCGAACAGCACAGCCGTGACGAGCACGAGCCAGACCGAGCGCGAGGTGATCTCACTCACCCGGCGCCACAGGTAGCCACGGAAGAGCGTCTCCTCCGGCAAAGCCGCCCCCACCAGGTAGAAGACGACGCCTCGGGCCAGCGCTGCTCCCGGCGGTTGCCGGATGACGGCGACCAGCACGGTTGCCGTCGCGACGAGCACCAGGGCCGCGATCCAGTGCCGGCGGGGGGCGCGGTACGCGTCCAGCACGGTGCGATCGGCGGCGATCGCCGCAGCGGTCACGAGGACGCCCGCGACCAGGCCCGCGACCTGCACGGCGCGGTCAGAACCGAGCGCCGGGTAGATGCCGGCCTGCAGAGCCCACAGCAGCGCCACGTAGGCGAGCCAGGCGAGGGTGATGGAGACGACCGGTCGCGTCGGCACCCGCCAGCGCGCACCCGGTGTCATGGGACGACCATAGACCCGCCTAGGCTGACCGGGTGAAGGTGCGCTACTCGACGGACAGCTGCGAGGGGATCAACCCGACTCGCCCCGACGGCACCGGCTGGACCCACACGATGGTGCTGCACGACGGAAGCGTCGTGTACGCCGACACCGCCGCCGAGGTGGTGGACGAGTTCATGCCCGGCTATCTGGATGCCGACGAGGACGCCCGCGCGGCGGCGCGCATCCGCCACGCCCGCAAGTTGGCAGCCGTGGCTCAGCGCCTCATGATCGAAAGGGCGCGTGCCGCGGGGGTCTTCGACCCGGACGATCCTGCGCAGGCGCAGATCGACGAGCTTCTGGCGATGGACAAGGGCCTCTCGCTGGGGCTGGAGCTGCCTGACGCGCCCGGTCGTCCCGCCGACTGGCTGCCTGCCGTCGGACTCGTCCTGTTGACGACCAGCTATGAGCCCCACACCGACCAGCCGCGGATCGGCGGCAACGTGGTCTGGATCGATCCGACCACGGACGACGCATACCTGGACAGCCTCGGCGCATGCGGGGTCTTCTCCTACTGGGCCGCCGGACACGTGCCGGGCGTGACCGGCTGAGGGCCGGGGCCTGAGGGCTGGGAGTGGCCGTACCGGTGCGGCGGTTCGCGTCCCTTTCACGCGGCCCGCGTGTTCTTCGCGCAGGTGGTGCGTACTCGCGCGGGTGGTGTGAGGCCCGCGGGAAATCCGGGCACCCGCGTGAGGTCAGGCGGCCCGCGTGAACGGGTGCCCCGAACCCAGAGGTCCGCGTGAGGCCGGGACAGCCCGCATGAGGCTCCGGCCCGGGTACGGCTAGGCTCGTCCCCGACGACGAGAGGACACGCGGATGAGTTGGTTGGTCACGGGCGGAGCCGGGTACATCGGCGCACATGTGGTTCAGGCGTTCCGGGAGGTGGGGATCACCCCGGTCGTGATCGACGACCTGTCGAGCGGGCACGAGGGCTTCGTCCCCGACGACGTCGCGTTCGTCCGCGGATCGGTGCTCGACACCGATCTGGTGGCCTCGACGCTGCGCGACAACGGCTGCGAGGGGGTCGTCCATCTGGCCGGCTTCAAGTACGCCGGGGTCAGCGTCCGTGAGCCGCTGCACACCTACGACCAGAACATCACCGGCACTGTGTCGCTGTTGCGGGCCATGCAGCAGGTGGGCGTCCACCACTACGTGTTCAGCAGCTCCGCCTCGGTCTACGGGACGCCGGACGTCGACCTGGTCACCGAGGACACCGCGTTGCGCCCCGAGTCGCCCTACGGCCAGACGAAGCTGATCGGGGAGTGGCTGGCCGCGGACATGGCCGCTGTCGACCCCGATTGGCGTCACACCAACCTGCGCTACTTCAACGTGGTCGGGTCCGGCACGGATGCCCTCTACGACACCAGCCCCCACAACCTGTTCCCCATCGTCTTCGACGCGTTGCTCGCCGGCCGGACGCCGAAGATCTTCGGCGGCGACTACCCGACGCCCGACGGCACCTGCGTGCGCGACTACGTGCACGTGGCCGACCTGGCCACCTCGCATGTCGCCGCGGCACAGGCGCTGGCGCAGGGGCGTCCGCTTTCTCCCGCGTACAACCTGGGCAGCGGCGAGGGCAGCTCGGTGGCACAGATCATGTCGGCGATCCGCGAGGTGACCGGCATCGACTTCACCCCCGAGGTCGCGGCACGGCGTCCGGGCGACCCCGCCCGTATCGTCGCCGACGGTCACCTGGCCGCCCGCGACCTCGACTGGGAGATGCGGCACTCGCTGCGGGACATGGTGGCCTCCGCCTGGGCCGCGCGGCAGGCTCACAGCGCCTGAGGACGGCGCCGAACATTATTGGGGTTGATCGTCGGTCGTACTCGACCCACGATCAACCCCAATAATCTTGTGGGCACGGCCACGGGCGGATCGCATGCGATCGAGCTCGGTCATCGCGAGGTGGCGGGCGTCGGCGGCGTCCAGGTGCTGGCAGGTGAGGATCACCGGGCCGGGTGAGATGTGTGCCTCGACGCTCGCCAGGCGCAGACGGCGCTGGACCGGGCCCTGGACGAGTCGTACCGACTGCACGCGGGCGTGCGGGACGATGGCCATCCTGCTGACCAGGAGGTGACCCACGGCGACGAGCACCTGCTCGTCGTGTCCCCAGGCGAACGTCTGCGCGTCGAGCCATCGGAACCAGCGGGCGCGGCGCGGCACCCGGCGGAGCGGGATGGAACCGACGTCCACGCTCGGCCACACCGCTGCGAGCACCGCGTCGACGTCGTCCCGGTGCCCGACGGGCAGCAGGACGGTGCTGACCTGGCCCTCGTCGCCGCCGACGGCGTAGCCCAGGACGCTCATCCGCATCCGGTACCAGCCGAACGGGCGCCACGGCAGGGATTGGCAGATCTCGATGCCCTGGATGCGATCGAGGGGAATCGTCTGACTGACCAGCGACGTCAGGCCCCGGGCCACCCGGACGCCGCCTGCCGCGGTGACGGTCAGCGTGAAGTTGAGCTCCGTGCGCAGGCGCGAGACCAGTATGGACGCGAGCGCGAGCGCCACGGGTGCCGCCAGCACGGCACCGACGACGGCACGCAGGTCTCCGCTGAGCGCCACACCGAGCGCGGAGACGCCGATCGTGACGAGTGCCGGCACGACGAACCCCTCGCCGAGCAGGGTCGCCCCCACCAGCCGCAGCGCGGGGACGCGGACGACGACCCGGTCGGCGGCGGAGCGGTCCTCGAACAGGCCTCCGACCGGCTGCGCGAACGAGCCCTCGGCGCTGAGCTGCGTGCCGTGTGCGCGGGCGACGAGGTAGTCGCGCAGCTGGTAGGCGCGCTGGCGGCTGAGGTACTCGATCGTCTTCGAACCGCCCTGGCTGCCGATGTCGATCCTCAGGGCGGCCAGGCCGATGATGCGGGCCACGAGGGGCTGCACCACGTCCACCGACTGGATCTTGGTGAAGGCGATGCGTTCCGAGCGGTGCTCGATGAACCGGTGCTCGATGCGCACCTGCTCGTCGTCGATCACGAAACGGGTGAACCGCCAGCTGAAATAGCCGATGACCAGTGGGCCCAGGAATCCCACGCCGACGGCGGCGGCGAGCAGCCACCACATCCGCTCCCAGTCGCCGAGACCCCCGCGAGGGATGTCCTGGACGATGTAGGCGACCACGGCTGCCACCGCGATCCACCCCTTGACGAGCGGCGACAGCGGGTGGGGGCGTTCGGTGACCGGGTCGGTGCCGGGCTCGGTCACAGCCCTGCCGCCTGCGTCTCGCCCCGTAGCGTCAGGCGGTCGCGCAGGGCTGCGGCATCGTCGGGTTCGAGGCCGGGGATGTGGGCGTCCGACTGTGCTGAGGCGGTGACGAGCTTCACGTCGGACAGGCCGAATGCCCGGTCGAGAGGGCCGGACGACACCTCGACCGCCTGCATGCGTCCATAGGGGACGACGGTCAGCCGCCGGATCCAGATGCCGTGCCTGATGTACAGGTCGGTGTCGCGCTCGGCGAAGCCCCACGAGCGGGCGATGGCTCCCTGTCGGGCGACTCGCCAGACGATCACGGCCAGTCCGACCGCTCCCAGCACCCAGGCGATCCATCCCGGTGCCGCCAGCGCCGTGGGGACGACGGCGACAGCCACGACGACGATCCAGCCCGCGGCGGTGGAGAGTCTGCGAAGTGCGCCGTAGCGCGGGGACACCGGCGTCCACGTGACTCCCGGTGGCGCGAACACGTCGGCGGGGGAGGACATCGTCAGAACTTGCCCTTGATCCGATCGCCGAGGGTGATGTGGTTGCCGCCGCGGACGACGATGTCGCTCATCAGGTGGAATCCCTCGACGATGATCCGGGGGGCACCGACGACGGCCGGGCGGATCCCCTTGACCTTGAAATCGCTCATGATCGAGGTGCAGTCGTCGACGACCTCGGCGCCGTCCGGGATCCAGATCTTCAGGTCGCTCATCACCGCGCTCAGCTTGATCACGACCTCGCTGGACTCGAAGAACGCCTCCCGCAGGTCGAGCTTGACGCTGCCCATGACGGCGTTGACGGTCAGCTGCGCCGGGACGACCCAGTTCCCCTTGCGTTCCTTTGAACTGAGGATGGCCGACACCTGGCTGCTGATGTAGCTGGTGGGCAGCCGTGCGCCGTTGTCGGGACGCAGGGTGATCTCGTCGGCGTCGGCGTGGTGGGTGTCCTGGATGGGGACGATGTCGCGGACGAGCTCGTCCAACTCGGGCTGCGTGCGGGCGACGAGCGTCCGGTCGAGGCGGTCCTCCGTCTCCTCGGAGGTGAGCCGGCCCTCTCGGAAGGCGTTGCGGATGACGTCGACGGTCGCCTCCCGGTCGGCGTCGGAGACGCGGATCAGTGACTGCTCCGCGGGAGGCTGCCGGAAGCTCGGCTCGGAGGTCTCGGGGTCGTGCGTCATGGGGCCATTGTTCCAGACCTGGGCGTCCCTGGGATCGGTGATTTCACCCAGGGAGCCCTGTGGATCGGGACGCGGATGCCGGGCTCAGCCCAGCGCGGCGACGGCTGCGTCGTAGTCCGGCTCGGTACCGATCTCGGGGACCAGCTGGGTGTAGGTGACGGTTCCGTTCCCGTCGAGGACGACCACCGCCCGGGTCAGCAGCCCCTTGAGGTCGCCGTCGAGGAGCGTGACGCCGTAGTCCTCGCCGAAAGTCGAGCGGAAGGCGGAGGCGCTGACGACGTCGTCGATGCCCTCGTTGACGCAGAAGCGGCTCTGGGCGAAGGGCAGATCCTTGCTCACGGAGACCACGACGGTGTTGTCGAGGCCGGCGGCGAGTTCGTTGAACGTGCGGACGCTGGTGGCGCACACGCTGGTGTCGAGGCTCGGGAAGATGTTGAGGACGACACGCTTGCCCGCGAACTGGTCGAGCGTGATGGGTGCGAGGTCGCCTCCGACGAGTTCGAAGGCGGGAGCGGGCTGGCCGACGGCAGGAAGATCGCCGGATGTGTGGACGGGGTTGGAGCGACGGGTCACGGTTGCCATGCTCCCCATTCTTGGGCGGCGGGTCGAGCGGCCGCAGGGTTTTCGCCATCGGCTGAGGAAGCAGGGTGGACGTGGTTCCCGAAAGAGGTAAAGGACACTTGACGTAAAGGACGCTTTACTTTAGGGTGGGCCGCATGACACGACCCATGGACGGACCCATGCCGCGGCGCACTCGCTGGGGACGTGCGCGACACGGCGGTGGGACGGCGACCCTGTGGCTCGGAGTCGGCTCCATCGGCCTGGCACTGGCCGCGGGCCTGGGCGGTGTCCTCGCCTGGACGAGCGACCCCGGCGTCCGCGGTGTCGCTTTTGTCGTCGGTGTGGTCGTGACCCTGCCCGTCGCGTGTGCCATCGGGTGGGTCCTTCTCGTCGACCGCGGCACGATCTCAGGTGCCGTGGAGCGTCCGGACGAGTCGATCGAGGGCGTCTGGTACGAGCGTGCGGCGAGCGGCGCGCTGCCGGACGTCTTCATGACCGCGGGGCTCGGCGGTGCGGCCCTCGCCATCACCGGCTGGGAGGTGCCTGCCGGCGCCGTGCTCATCGCGCTGGCCGTGCTTATCGCAGCCGACGTCGCGGTGCGTTACCTGGTGCAGCGACGGGCGGAGGCCTGATGCGCAACCGGCTGCCGGACGCTCGCGCCCGGCAGGGCTGGTCACAGCAAAGACTCGCGGACGAGGTCGGGGTCTCGCGTCAGACGATCATCTCGGTCGAGAAGGGACGCTACGATCCCTCGCTGCCGCTGGCCTTCCGGCTTGCCGGGGCCTTCGGCTGCCGGATCGAGGAGCTGTTCGAACCGGACGAGGAGTGATGCCGCGCAGTTCGTCTCGTCCGGGGTTCGTCTTGTCGGGGTGACGTGTCGCGGCGCGGCGTATGCCCGTACAAGCCAAGACCCTATACCCACCATGATATTGTCGCCGTGCGACGCAGTGGTGCGTGCACAACGGCCGGAGTAGCTCCACACAAGGACAGTGCCGGAGCCGGCAGGGCAGTGAGATCACCCGGGACTCGATCGGTTGTCGGATCCCGAGCCATCGGTTCGGGCCGGAAGGTCTCACCGCGATGGCAACTGCTTCCGGTGCCGCCTCACCGCGGGATTCGGCGATAGATGAACAGTGAAGGAGACCCAGTGTCCGATGACGTGCACCTCATGGCGGATGAGACGATCCTTGATGCGAAGGATCCCTATGCGCTGACGAAGGACAAGATCAAGGATCCACCCAAGGGGTGGGGCCCGAGCCTGCGGTTCCTGGGCCCCGGCATGGTGACGAGTGCGGCGGTGGTCGGCTCGGGCGAGTTGCTCACCGCCACGACGCTGGGGGCCAAGGTCGGGTTCATCCTCCTGTGGCTGGTGTTCGTCTCGACCTTCGTGAAGGTGGGGGTCCAGATCGAGTTGGCTCGCTGGTCGATCTCGACCGGCGAACCGTCGGTCGCCGGCTACAACCGGGTTCCTCCCTTCATCGCCAAGCGGGGATGGATCAGCTGGGTTGGGCTGCTCAACTTCACCCAGGTGGTGATCGGTCAAGGCGGGGTCCTCGCCGCGGCCGCCCTCGCCCTCTCGATGATCGTGCCCATCAACGGAGACCCCTTCTCGACCCTGTCGCTGAGCTTCTGGGTCGTCGTGATCGTCGTCGGCGTCATAGCGATCCACCTGTCCAACAGGTACGGGATCGTGGAACGAATCGCGACGGCGCTCGTCCTGATCGTGACCGTGGCCACCATCGTCATGGTGTTCGGTATCGAGTTCACCCCGTTCGCCTGGTCGGCGGGCGACATCGGCTCGGGACTGACGTTCCAGGTCGCGGCCGGCTCGATGGGCATCGCCCTCGGGATGTTCGGCTTCACAGGCGTCGGTGGTGGCGAGATCACCCAGTACACCTACTGGTGCGTCGAGAAGGGGTACGCGGCCTGGACCGGCCCGAACGACGGATCCGAGGAGTGGGCCGAGCGTGCGCGCGGCTGGATCGCCGTCATGAAGAAGGATGCCTGGGTGTCCTGGGCGATCTACACGGTCTCGACTGCGGCGTTCTACATCCTCGGCGCGTCCGTGCTCCATCCGCAGGGCCTGGAGCCTTCGGGCAACGAGGTGCTCGAGGTGATCTCGAAGATGTTCACGGACACGGTGGGTGAGTGGAGCAAGGTCGTCTTCCTGCTGCTCGCCGCGCTGGCCCTGATCAAGACCCTTCTGGCGAACGTGCCGGGCTTCTCGCGGCAGGTCTCGAACACCTT
Source organism: Brooklawnia cerclae (assembly GCF_011758645.1). Taxonomy (NCBI): domain Bacteria; kingdom Bacillati; phylum Actinomycetota; class Actinomycetes; order Propionibacteriales; family Propionibacteriaceae; genus Brooklawnia; species Brooklawnia cerclae. The sequence continues at coordinate 12,670 of NZ_JAAMOZ010000003.1, forward strand.
GGCCGTCTTCGGTGTGTTCGACTGGAAGAACGTGCACAGCCGCAACGTATGGATGCGGGGCCTGATCGTGGGCCTGCCCATCATCTGGGGGGCCTTCGCGATCGCGCTCAAGGCGCCCCTGACCATGGTGCTGACGGCGGGCATCTTGAACTCGGTCTTCCTGATGACCATCGTGATCGCGGTGGTCTACCTGTCCCGCAAGGAGACGGATCCGAGAGTGCGTGACGGGAAGGTGTTCACCACCTACCTCTACGTCTCGGGCATCGCGGTCTTCATGGTCGGGGTGCTTTCCCTGATAGACGCGCTGTGAGCGGATATCGGAATCGCCGGTCGTGGTAGCCGAGGAAAGGCGGGAGACGTATCTGCTCGTCAGATGGTGAGAGCGAGTGGCGGTGTGCGGGTTCATGACATCTCAATCCCGAACGCCCTGGCGAATCGATCTCTATCGAAGCTGGGCGCCTGGGCACACAGATCCGCTCCACTCCGGTCCGTATGCCAAGATCAGCCGCAACGGTACGGTCGAGCGACCCCGCTTCAAGGCAATCCGGTCCTGGGAGGTCGACCATGAACGATACGAAGCCGGCGGTCTTCGTCTCGAAGGTGTGCGGCGCGCCGAATCGGCGCCCGTCTATGCGGTAGAACGCCCGCCAGCGTCCGCTTGGGAGTCGCTGCGTGGTGCCGAGCGATTCGGGTCTGGTGCGCTTATTGGCCATCGGTGGATGCCCTTTCCGTGCCGTGCCCGGCATGCCCACGTGGGGCCACGAGTACACGGGAGGGTCTTAACGCGCTCCCAAACAGGTTCCTAGCCATCTGTCAACCACCTATTGACTAGGTGGTTCGGTGTGGAGCGGGCGACGGGAATCGAACCCGCGTGTCCAGCTTGGGAAGCTGGCGCTCTACCATTGAGCTACGCCCGCAAGCCGCCAGTGTGGCGATGCGTCAGTGAGTCTAGCGCATCGGCTCGTCCGTGCCACATCGGCAGGCACCCGCTCGGGGACGGGATCGTCCCGGGCTTCACACGAACCTTGTGACGGTCTTCACGCGGGCGCGGTGGCCTCCCGCAGGCGTCACATCGCCCTCGGGAGCACGCGGCACGCGCCGCTCACGTGAGGCCACGCGGCCCACGTGAGGCCATGCGGCCCGCGTGGAGACCCGGATGCCCTGCCCCGCGTCCGGGTCAGTCGTCCCAGTGGACGCGTACCTGCTCGGTGACCGTGCCGAAAACCCGCTGGGTGACCGAGCCGGCGGTCCGCCGGATGTCTGCGGGAGCCACGCGGACGATGCGGTCGGTGCGTACCTCGCTGGGGCGTCGCTTCGCGTCCCAGGGACCCGTGCCGATGTCGACCCAGTAGCGTCCGGCGCGCCGCTCCTGCTCCTCGTCGCGGTCGTGGTCCTTGCTCGTGCACGGCAGCCCGAGCAGCCACGACGCGTCCGAGCCGATCAGCAGCACGGGACGATCCTTGCCCTGCGTGTGGTCCTCCTCGTAGGGCACCCACGTCCACACGATCTCGCCGGATGCGTGTCCGCCGGGCCCCTGCGTGCCGAACGCCATGTCGGGGCATCCGTCGAAGTCGCGAGGGGACGCCTGGGAGGTGCGTGCCGGGCTCGCAGCCGTCCGGGGACGAGCGCCGGCCTGTGTGCGGGTGCTGCGTGCCTGATCGCGGATGAGGCGTTCGACGGCACGCAGGATCGGGCGCCAGGGGAAAGTCGTCATGCGATCGGGCCTCACTGGAACCGCGGCGCGGGGCCGTAGTCGACGTGGGCCGGCGGGACGATCGGGGGCCGCGGAGGGTTCGCGTAGGCGTCCCAGGCGGTGAGGAAGCCCTTGGCGCCAGGCGTCCACAGCAGCGCGGCGGCTATGGCGGCGGCCACCGGCGAGACAGCCGTGGCGATGGGGAAGGCCACGTGAACAGGGCACATCACCAAGATGGTCAGCAGGCTCGTCACGAAACCGGCGATCACCGCCGTCCGGCTCCACGAGGCTCCGTGCCAGACGTTGTATGCGGCCATGGCCGGACCGGCCGTCGTGATGGCACCGAGCACCGCCATGACGCATGCCAGCACGACGGAACTCCCCGAGCCGGGGCGCGGCTCGAAGAACTGGATGAGCAGTGAACTGCGCTGGAAATCGGTGATGGTGATCGCCACGAACCAGTACCACCAGTAGGACGCGAACGCGATCACAGAGGACACCCCGAACAACCAGGTGATGGCCCTGATGACCGGCGGACGGGCCGGCTCGCCGGTGCGCGGGCTCAGCGGATGGTCGCCCACCACTTCCTGAACGGGCGGCAGAGTGGTGATCGGATACGACGGCTGGTCGCCGAGCCCGCCGATCGAGTCGGGATCGGAACTGGGCTCACTCATCGACAACCTCCTCGCGTCCGTCGGCGCCCCGCACGCCTGCCGACCAGCCTAGCCCTCCGCTACCACGACCCAATGGGTCCGACCGCGGGCTCGTGCCCGTCGGGAGACCCCGTCCGCGCCCCCTAGGCTGAGGGACATGAATGCGCACCCTCGCTGGCCGGTCGTCCTGTTCGATCTCGATGGCACGCTCGTCAACACGATCGACGTCATCGTGGCGAGCTATCAATACGCATGGGACGCCGTCGCCGGCCGGCAGGTCTCGCGTGAGGAGATCCTGCCGTGGATCGGTCGGACACTGCCCGACGTGTTCACCCAGGAGGCCCCGGAGCAGGCCGTCGAGCTCGAACGGGTCTACATGGACTTCAACGAGGCCCATCTCGACTCGATGGTGACCGGCTTCGACGGGATCCCGGAACTGCTGGCCGATCTGAACGCCGCGGGCATCCGCACGGGGGTAGCCACCTCGAAACGGCGTCGCACCGCGATCCCCTCCCTGCGCATCGCCCGGGTGCCGGCCGAGACGGTGCTGGCCTGTGCCATGGACGACACCACGGTGCACAAGCCCCGCCCCGAGCCTCTCCTGAAGGGCCTCGAGGTGATGGGAGAGCAGGCCGAAGGCAGCTGCTATGTGGGTGACGCCGTGCACGACCTGAAAGCCGCACACGCGGCCGGGATGGCCGGCATCGGGGTCACCTGGGGTGCCGGTTCCCGCGACGACCTGCTCGCCCAGCCGCATGTGGCCGTCGTCGACACGGTGGACGAACTGCGGGCGGCATTGCTGGGCTGAATCGGGCCGGACTCGGGTCGCGTCGCGCCGGTGTGCTCGTCCCGGCGTGACCGAGTTCCTTCAACGTGACTGAGTTCCTTCAAATTGCGGGCTCCCCCGGAGAGAAAGCTCCTGACAAGGTATGTCGTTGGCCGGGAGTGGCCGGCCGTGTCGGTTTGCAGGAACTGAGTCACGCCGACGGATGTGAAAAGGCCCCCGCGGGATCCGCGGGGGCCTTTCCTGTGCGTGCCGCTGTTGCGGTCAGGCGATCGGGGCTCTCAGGCCTTGAACTCCTTCATCGACCCGGTCTCCAGGAACCGCTGATGCCAGCTGAACGCCTGGCCGAGGTCGTGCGGGGTGTGGATGCCCCGGCCCTGGCTGACCTTGAGCGCACGGTCGTAGTACTCGTGCAGGGCCTCCCGGTAGTCCGGGTGGGCACAGTTGTCGATGACCACGTTGACGCGCTGCCGCGGCGCCAGGCCGCGCAGGTCGGCGAGACCCTGCTCGGTGATGATCACCATGACGTCGTGCTCGGTGTGGTCGGTGTGGCTGACCATCGGGACGATCGCGGAGATGTCACCGCCCTTGGCGAGCGACGGGCTCACGAAGATCGAGTAGCCCGCGTTACGGGCGAAATCGCCCGAGCCGCCGACACCGTTCATCATCTTGGTGCCCATGATGTGCGTCGAGTTGACGTTGCCGTAGATGTCGGCCTCGATCATGCCGTTGGTGGCGATGACGAACTGGCGGCGGATCACCTCGGGGTGGTTCGACACGTCCTGCGGGCGCAGGATGATCTTGCCGTGGTAGTCCCTGGCGTGGTCGTTCATGTGGTGCGCCATGTCGGGCGACAGCGAGAACGCGGTGGCCGAGGCGACGTCGATCTTGCCGGCGTCGATGAGCTGGACCATGCCGTCCTGGATGACCTCGGTGTAGCTGGTCATGTGCTCGTACGGCGCGTCCATCAGGCCCGCCAGCACGGCGTTCGCGATGTTGCCGACGCCCGACTGCAGCGGCCACAGGGTGGGAGGCATGCGACCCGCCTTGACCTCCATGTCGAAGAAGTCGAGCAGGTGGGCGGCGATGGCCCGCGAGTCGTCGTCCAGCGGCTTGAAGGGCGTGTTGCGGTCGGGGTCGTCCGTCTCGACGATGGCGACGACCTTGCTCGGATCGACCTTGAAGGTCGGGCGGCCGATGATGTCGCCGGGGCTGCTGATCGGGATCGGCTCGCGGCGCGGCTTGATGTCCATGCCGTAGTAGATGTCGTGCAGCCCGTAGAGGTCGTCGGCCTGCCACGAGTTGACCTCGATGATGACCTTCTCGGCGATGTCGAGGTAGGTGCGGTTGTTGCCGACGGACGAACTGGGGATGATCTCGCCGTGCTCGGTGATGGCGGTCGCCTCGATCACGGCGAAGTCCATCTTGCCGAAGAAGCCCATGTTGATGAGCTTCTGCAGATGTGACAGATGGATGTCGCAGTAGTTCGTCGTGCCGTCGTTGATCTTGGCCCGCAGGTGGGGATCGGACTGGTACGGGGTGCGGAAGGCCATGCCGCCGGTGTCGGCGAGCACGCCGTCGAGCTCCGGCGCCGTCGAGGCGCCGGTGAACGCCTTGATGGTGAACTCCTCACCGCGCTCGTGTGCCGCCTTGATGCGCTTGGCCAGGGCGCCCGGAATCTCCTTCGGGTATCCCGAGCCCGTGAACCCGGAGAAACCGATCGAGGCACCGGGGGGAATGAGTGCGGCGGCATCCTCGGCGCTCATGACCTTGCTGGCGAATGCCGGGTGCGCGATGCGAGCTGACATTGCTCCTCCTGTCGAAAACCTACAGCCCCAAGGCTATCGGTTTGGCTTTCCCACCCAACGAGGGGGGTCTGCCCGCGGCTAGCGGGGAAGGCGTTCGGTCGGGCGGATCACCAAGCCGGTGCGCAGCTTCGGGGTGAAGAAGGTCGACTTCGGGGGCATGAGGAGTCCCTCGCGTGCCGTGCGCCGGATCTCGTCCAGCGACGTCGGGCGGATGAGCACCGCGGCCGTGTGCCGGGCCAGGGTGCCCTCTCCCTTCAGCTCGGCCAGCACCTCGTCGAGGCCGTGCTGGTAGGTCACCTGAGCGCTGCTGCCGGCCAGTGCGTGCTCCAGCCAGGCTCCGTCGAGAGCCCGGACGCCGTCGAAGGCCCCGGGGCGCGGCACCAGCCATTCGCCCTGGCCGCTCGGGTTGAGCAGGACGAGGCGTCCGTACTTCACCATGGCGCGCAGCGTGGCCGGGGCGGGACGTTCGGCCATGGGCTCGAAGGTGAAGCAGGACGACAGGTCGGCCTTCAGCTCGTCGTAGCCGATCCCGTCGTAGACGCGGTGGATGGCTTCGATCGACAGCTGGTCGTCCACGAGCTCGTTGATGAACGTGAGTGTGAACTCTGCGGCCGTGTCCTTGCGACCTGTGGCCTTGCGCACCTTGTCGCGGTAGACCCGAGAGACGCCGTAGCGGTGGTGGCCGTCGGCGATCAGGACGTCGTCGCGGGCGATGATCGCCCGGATGCGCTCGACGCGAGCCGGATCGGTGACCCGTTCGACGCGATGGGTGACGCCGTCCACGGTCAGCTGACCGACGGGTTCGGCGGGTGCCGCGAGCTCGGCGGTCAGCCCGGACGCCAGCGACAGACCCCACACAGGGGACAGGTTGGCCGCCGTGGCGATCGTCAGGTCGAGACGGTCGGTGCTGGCCTTCTTGGTTGTCCGCTCATGGGGCAGGACGCCGCCCGCCCCCTCGTCCACGACCTCGAGGCCGCCGAGGACGCCGGTGATGGTGCGCGGCAGCCCGGTGGCGTCCACCATGTCCATGCGGTAGATCGTGAAGCTGGGCTGCTCGTCGGTGACGAGGACGCTCTTGGCGAGCCAGTCCTGCAGGCGGTAGGCGGCCACCTCGTAGCGGTCGTCGGCGCCCCGGGGAACGTCGATCCAGACGATGTTGTGCGGGTCGCGGCGCTCCAGGCCGATGACGTCGTCGTCCGAGAGCACGTCGTACGGCGGGGCGATCACGGCATCGAAGTCGGCGTCGGACGCGTAGCGGATGGCGGTGAAGGGCTCGAATCGTGGCACGTGTCCACGCTAGCGGGCCCTGGGCACTCTCGTCGCCCCGTGTTCAGGAGACGGCGAGGGTGCCCCGACCGGCGGCGATCTCCACCGGGTCGCGACGCGCGCCGGGCCCGGCTTCGCGCGCGGTCAGGCCGCGACCACCAGGCTGGGGTCGGGTGCGGTGATGCTGAGAGGCTCGCCATAGGCGCTGTACGAGGAGGTCGCCGTCATGCCCTCGCCGAGGCTCATCTCCAGCTTCAGCAGACGACCCGAGGCGATGTAGAAGTCCATCGGTCCCATCTGTGTGGTGACGAGGTAGTGGTCGGCGTCGGTCCCGTCGACGGTCTCGGCACCGATGAACTCGACCGCGGTCACGGTCGACAAGGCGGACAGCCCGTCCAGCGAGTCGAGGTCGCTCTGGCTGGCCTCGGTCTTCGTCCAGGTGCCGGAATCCGGATTGCTCGTGTACACGGTGGTGCCGATTCCGATGACCTCGACCTTGGGGGTCTCCACGCCCGGCGCGACGCTGGTCGCGTCGGTGATCAGGTGTGTCTTCGGAGTGCTCGGGTCGGAATTGTCCACCTGTGTGGTGGACGTGGACGTGACGGTCATACCCGACGAGGTGACGGTGGACGTCGACGTCACCACATAGGTCGTCACCGTGGACATGCCCTGCTTGAGCGTGCTCTGGAATTCCTCCGCGTCGACAGGCCCGGGCTGAGCCGGACGGCTGATCTCGTCGGCCTCCTGGGCGGCCTGCGGGTCGGATGTGGTCTGTGTGGCCGCCGTCGGGGTCGGCTCGTCCTTCGTGGACGAGCATCCGCTCATCATGGCCGCGCCGAGCACTGCGGCGGTCACGACGGAGACGACGGAGTTCCAGCGCATGCGCATGGCTTGCTCCTGTGGTTTTCCTGTGAATGGGGTTTCACCGTATCGGCCGGTGGTGTCACCTTTGGTGCCCTCGCACGGCGAGAGCGCTATCGCCGGACGCTGCGCGTCACCGTGTAGTGGCGGTCCTGAGCCACGAGCCGCGTCGACCCGATCAGGCGCGACAGGTGCGCCTTCCACGGCAGGTGCGAGTTGAAGACGCACCAGAACTCGCCGCCCGGCCCCAGCACCCGCGCCGCGTCGGCGAACATGCCGATCGCGGGATCGGAGTCCTTCGCGGTGCCGCGGTGGAAGGGCGGGTTGCAGACGACCACGTCCACCGAACCCGGCGCGAGGAACGACAGGTCGGACGCCCAGGTCGTCCGCACCCCGGTGCCCGCCGACGTGAGCCGGGTGGCGTCGGCCGCGGCCCAGCCGGCGTCCACGGCGTGCACGGCCGCGTCGGGGTGAAGCCGGGCGAGCAGCGTGGCCAGGATGCCCGATCCGCTGCCCAGGTCGAGGTAGGTGTCGGCGTCGGCCACCCGGTCGAGGTGCCGGACGAGCAGCCCTGTGGCATCGTCGAGGCGCCCGGACGCGAACGTCGCCCCGTGCCACCAGACGTCGAGTCCCTCGGTCAGCCGGTCGATGTGCCGGCTCCTGGGCCAGGTGACCGGCGCCGGGACCGGACCGAAGGCCATCAGCGCCCGCGACTTCTGTTGACCGAGCGAGGCCCGGACGGTCGTGAAGTGCCGCGCGAGCGTGTCGTTCATCGACCGGCTGAGGTGCTTGTCGCGTCCGCCCGCGATCAGGAACAGCCCAGGGTCGGCGTGGGCGGCGAGCAGTTCGGCGTACTCGTCCAGTGCCCCCAGCGAGTGCGGCATGCGGAGCCAGGCGAGGTCGACGCCGGCGAGCGTGGCGGCGTCCAGCGAATCGGCCAGCAGCTCCGGTGGGACGAGCTCCCGGTCGCGGATGTCGTCACACCACACGCTCACCCGTGTCGCGTGGGCGAGCGCCTCGTCCACCAGATGCGGGGCGTCGAGGACGAGCAGGTGCCCCGCCCGGTCGGCGGGGGACTGAGCGGCGATGACCCGGTCGACCGGGTCCGTCGTGTCGGGGCGGGTGGTTGCGTCGTCCATGACCACGATTGTGCCCGCGCCCGCCCGCTGTCCGGCCCGGTGGGCGGTAGGCGCGCCATCCGCATCGCGTGTGCCCGTCCCGCACGCGGGCGCCGTAAAACTCAGGCGGACCGTGTACCACCCGCCTGAGGGCGTCGCACCCGCGTGAAGAACACGCGGCTCGCGTAAACGAGCGGCACCAAGCCTCACGCGGGCCGCAGGAACCACCCTGTCAGTCGATGACGATGAGCTCGAGGTGCTCCGGCTCCACCCCGTACACCATGTGGCCCGCACCTTTCCGGTCGACGAAGACCCGCGCGACGCCCAGTTCGCATTCGTAGCTGACCACGGGGTACATGTCGCCGGCAATCGACACGATGTGCGACCCCGCGTTGCGCAGCCGGTTCAGCATGTGAATCAGCGGCTTGACGCTCTCGGATGGCTCATGCTGCCACGTCCACGCCATGGAGAACGCGTGTCCGGCCAACTCGGATGGATCGGTGAAGCCGCCGCACTGGTTGCCGATGTACACGAGTCGTCCGTCGCGGAGGTATGTGCTTTCCACCAGGACGAATCGTGAGGACGGATCTCCGGTGGCGTCTTGGCCGCTGCCGTGACTCATGCCGCTCAGGGCTTCGCGAGTGAAGAAGACGTCACCTTCGAAGCCATCGACATATTCCCGTAGAGGATTGCGCCAAGGGGTCGGCTTCTCGTTGTTCATCGTGACCTCTATGGATAGCGGTAGAACGGGCCGCATGAACGACAGGTGCCCCGGGACGCTGTCGGATGCGAACGAGCAGGATTCCACAGCAATGACGACAGCTCCCGGGCCACCGCGCGTCCGGTCGTGGCTTTCCTCGTCACGATACGGCCCACGGCCATCGGGCGGTGTGTGACATGCCGGCGTCTCAGGCGATGCGTGACATGCCCACGTCGAGGGGTTCCGAGCCTTCGTCGGCCCGCGCACCCGGTCCCGCGAGCCGCGAGACGCCGTAGCCGATCCAGAAGATGGCCAGGGTCGCCGCCAGGGCGCCGAGCTCGTACCAGGGGCTCGGCAGCGATTTCAGCAGCGGGCGATCGCGCAGATAGAAGTAGTTGCCTCCCACGAGCCGGTTCACCACGACGGCGGCGACGAAGTAGACGAGGAACCAGCCGTAGGCCTTCCACAGGCCGCGCACGGTTGGACGCCACCCCCACGCGATGCCCGCGAAGATCGGCAGCGCGATGTTGATCGTGTGCGAGACGAAGAACGACCACCCGATCACGTGGGTCACGGGATAGATCTTCGAGGGCAGGACGAACGTGGCGTAGGCGAACAGGCCGAAGAAGAACTGCACGTTCAGCCAGGCGGGCCGCCGGGTGATCAGGAACACCAGCCCCAGGATCGTCGTCGTCCGCGAGATGTGCAGCGGCAGTGCCTCGGCCACGTCGAAGCCGGTCTCGAGGAAGTACCACAGGTACAACCCGGTGAACTGCGCCACCGAGAGCCCCAGGATCGCCCGGCGCAGCCCGGTGGCATGTCGTCGCACCCAGCTGCGCCCGGTCAGCAGGGCCGCGAGCACGATCAGCAGTCCGGCGATGTAGGCGAGGTGATCGGGCCCGAACAAGGTGATGTAGGGGGTGCCGGCGTCCCACGAGGAATCCACCCGGCCAGGGTAGGAGATCGGGACGCGTGAGCCTCCGTGTCACTCGCCCACCGGGAATCGTGGCCCTCAGGTGACGATGCCCGGCACGATGATCGTGGCGACCATCACCGCGGTGGCGGCCTCGATGGCCTGCCTGACCGCCGCGCCCGCCGGGTGGGCCTGGGTGATCTGCCCGATGCGCCGATGTATCTCCTTGTTGCCCAGGTCTCCCACCTCGGCGCGCAGCACGTTCGGAGTCGCCTCGGTGGCGTCCAGAAGGGCCAGCAGTGCCATCTCCTGGTCGGTGGCCCCGGCGTCCCCCCGCAGCACCGACGTCAGGCGTAGGCGAACGAGCTGCTCGGGGCGGGGATCGACCTCGGGGAACCGCCACCCTTGCCAGAAGGTCTTCTCGGCGCGGACGACGCCGATGGTGGCGAGATGCTGCCCGGTGACAAACGCGGTCCTGCCGCCGCTGTCGAACAGCGTCGAGAGACGGCGCCTGTTCAGGCGGGCCACACGCGCCAGCACGTCGTCCAGGACGGGATGCCCGACGGGCCGGTCGCTGAGCACATTGACGAGCGGTTCCTTGTCGCGCGACAGCCAGACCCGCTCGTCCGCCACGAGATCGGTGACCGCAGCCGCGGTGAGGGCGTAGTCGCGATACGTGGCGTCGATCTCGGAGGCGCCCGAGGACTGGGTCAGCAGCAGGAAGAGATCCTCGGCGATCACCATGGGCCAACGATACCCACGGCCCCGCACCGGCAGGGGAACCATCGTGTAGCCTCGCGCCATGTCAGGCAATCCGGCTCCAGGACACCCGGCACCGGGCAGTCAGATGCAGATCCACGTCATCGCCGACAGCTCCGGTGAGACGGCGGCACGGCTGGCCCGTGCGGCCCAGGCGCAGTTTCCCGCCACGTCGTTCTCGATCGTCCGCCACCCGCGCGTCAAGGACTCGGACGCGCTCCTCGGGGTGTTCGACGCCATCAGCGGAGCCCTGGAGGCATCTGGGGGATGCAGGCTGGTCGTCCTCTACACCCTGGTGAAGGAACCCATGGCCGGCATGGTCGAGCGCTACTGCGCCGACAAGCAGATACCCCATGCCGACCTGTTCCGCGACACCCTGCGGGCGTTCGAGGACGCGACGGGCACCGAGCCGGACGGCGCCGTGGCGCGTCCGGTCGGCGTGGAGGCCGACTACTTCGACCGCATCAGCGCCATGGAGTTCGCCGTGCGCAACGACGACGGCGTCATGCCCGGGGCGCTGCACGAATGCGACATCTGTCTGGTCGGGGCTTCACGTTCGGGCAAGACCCCGCTGTCGCTCTACCTGGGATACGTCGGCTACAAGACCGTCAACGTGCCGCTGGTGCCGGGCATCGCCCCGCCGCCGGAACTGTTCCGGATCGATCGCTGGCGCATCGTCGGGCTCACCATCGATGCCGAGAGGCTCCTGCAGATCCGCAACCGCCGAGCCAAATCGCTGGGTGGCTACGGCACCAAGGACGGCGGCTATGCCGATCTCGTCAAGATCTACGACGAGTTGGACGAAGTGGGGCGCATCCAGCGCTCCCTCGGCTGCCCGGTGATCGACACCACCGGGCTGGCGCTGGAGGAGGCGGCGTCCCGGGTGACCGAGATCGTGGAACAGCGTGCTAGACGGGCGGGCACTCATCTTCGTCGTCCCGCCGGTAGCATGAAGATCGCGCCGTAGATGTGCGCGTGGGCCGTTCGGCGGGCCCCGCTTCTTCCCGGTTCCCTGGCCGGGCAGAATAGGATCTATGAAAAAGCCCCAGCGTGGGGGCTGAGGTCGGGACACGGGGGTCCGCGCCCCGCGCGAATTGCTAGTCAAAGGAGATCAAGCAGTGGCTGACAAATACATCTACGACCTTTCCGAGGGTGACGCCTCGATGAGGTCGATCCTCGGCGGAAAGGGTGCCGGGGTGGCGGAGATGATGCGGTTGGGTGTGCCCGTTCCCGATGGGTTCACCGTGACGACGCAGGCCTGCGTCCAGACCATGAACAACGACGGGCAGTGGCCCGAGGGCCTCAAGGAGCAGATCGCCGAAGGACTGAGGCGTTTCGAGGAACGTACGGGACGCACGCTCGGTGGCCATGACAAGCCCCTGCTGGTGTCGGTGCGCTCCGGTGCGGTCGTCTCGATGCCCGGCATGATGGACACCATCCTCAACCTGGGGATCAGCGACGACACGGTCGAGGCCGTCGCCGCCGAGGCGGGTAACGAGAGGTTCGCCTGGGACTGCTACCGGCGTTTCATCCAGATGTACGGCGAGGTCGTCGAGGGAGTCTCCGCGCACCTGTACGAGGACGCGCTGTCGGCGAAGAAGGCCGAGAAGGGCGCCGCGCAGGACACCGACCTGACTGCCGACGACCTCAAGGAACTCGTCGCGGAGTTCAAGGAGATCTCCAACGAGGCACTCGGCGGCGAGTGGACGACCGACCCGGTCGAGCAGCTCTACCGCGCGGTCGACGCCGTGTTCCGTAGCTGGGGCAACCCGCGTGCGGAGGTCTACCGCAAGGCCAACAACATCTCCCGCGATCTCGGCACCGCCGTCAACGTCATGCAGATGGTCTTCGGCAACCGCGGAGACACCTCGGCCACCGGCGTCTGCTTCACCCGCAACCCGTCCACCGGTGAGAAGGGTTTGTACGGCGAATTCCTGGTCAACGCCCAGGGCGAGGACGTCGTCGCCGGCATCCGCACCCCGCGCCACCTGGCCGAGATGGAGTCCGTGCTGCCCGACGCCTACCGTGAACTCCTGGCCACCATGGCGCGGCTGGAGGCCCACTACAGGGACATGCAGGATCTCGAGTTCACCATCGAGAACGGCAAGCTCTACATGCTGCAGACGCGCAACGGCAAGCGCACCGCCGCAGCCGCGCTCAAGATCGCCTCCGACCTCGTGGACGAGGGCGTCATCGACAAGCACGAGGCACTGCGCCGCATCGAGCCCGCACAGCTCGACCAGCTGCTGCACCCGGCCATCGACCCGGCCAACACCACCAAGCCCCTCACCAAGGGCCTGCCCGCGTCCCCCGGTGCGGCCGTCGGCGGTCTGGTGTTCGACGCCGATACCGCTGCCGAGAAGGGCGAGAACGGCGAGGCGGTCGTCCTCGTCCGCTTCGAGACCACTCCCGACGACATCCACGGCGTGCTCCAGGCCCAAGGCGTGCTGACCGCCCACGGCGGCATGACCAGCCACGCGGCCGTGGTGGCCCGCGGCTTCGGCAAGCCGTGCGTGGCCGGGGCCACCTCGATCAGGATCGACACGGACGCCAAGACGCTGGCCATCGGCGACCAGGTGTTCGGGGAGGGCGACGTCATCACCCTCAACGGGTCGACCGGTGAGGTCTTCGGCACGGCGCTCAAGCTCATCCCGCCGCGCATCAACGAGGACTTCCAGCGCGTGGTCACATGGGCCGACGAGGTGCGGACGATGGGCGTGCGCGCGAACGCCGACAACCATGACGACGCCGCCAAGGCCCGCGAACTCGGCGCCGAGGGCATCGGCCTGTGCCGCACCGAGCACATGTTCATGGCGACCGACCGGCTGCCGGCCGTGCGCGAGATGATCCTCGCCGAGAACGCCGAGGAGCGGGCCGCGGCGCTCGAGAAGATCCTGCCGATGCAGCAGGCCGACTTCGAGGGCATCTTCACGGCGATGAAGGGGCTGCCCGTCACCGTCCGCCTGCTCGACCCGCCGCTGCACGAGTTCCTGCCCAACTACCTGGAGCAGGCCCTCAAGGTGCAGGAGCTGGAGCTCACGAACGGCGACCCCGTCGTCCTGGAGAAGGAGCGTCAGACCCTCGCGCAGGTGAAGAAACTCCACGAGCAGAACCCGATGCTCGGTACCCGCGGCTGCCGCCTGGCCATGCTGTATCCGGAGATCCCGGCCATGCAGACCCGCGCGATCATCCGGGCGGCCCTGGCCGTGCTGGAGCGCGAGGGCAAGACCGTCGGCGTCGAGATCATGATCCCGCTGGTCGGCCTGGAGACCGAGATCACCACCCAGCGTGAGATCGTCGACCGGGTCGTCAAGGAGGAGTTCGCCCGGGCGGGCAAGGAACTGCCCTACACGATCGGCACCATGATCGAGCTGCCACGCGCCGCCCTGATCGCCGACGACATCGCCAAGCATGCCGACTTCTTCAGCTTCGGGACGAACGACCTGACGCAGACGACGCTCGGCATCAGCCGCGACGACGCGGAGAACAGCTTCCTGGGCACCTACGTCGTCGACGGCGTCCTGCCGCGCAACCCGTTCGAGTCGGTGGACGTCGACGGAGTCGGCCAGCTCGTGCGCATCGGTGTGGAGAAAGGACGCAGCGTCAACGAGCACCTGAAGTGCGGCGTCTGCGGCGAGCACGGCGGCGATCCCGACTCGATCGACTTCTTCCAGACGGTGGGCCTCGACTACGTGTCGTGCTCGCCGTTCCGGGTGCCGATCGCGCGGTTCGCTGCGGCCAAGGCGGCCATGGAGGGGTAACGATCCGTCTGTCGGCCTGCTGCGTCGTGACACAGTTCCTTCAAATTGTGGTGCCCCCTGGGGCGTGCATCATCTGACTACGCCTTTCGCTGAGAAGGGTGGAGTGCTGAGCCAGATTGCAGGAACTGTGTCACGGGCACAGGCCGAGCCGTGTCGATCATCGGGCCACGCCGTGACAAAGCTTCCGCAATTCTCGGCGCTGCTGGTGGCGGAAGTCCCGTGGCTATGGCTGATGCGGGCGCGCCGCTACGAGCGGTGCCGGGTCGCGGGAGTCGTGTCACGAGGGCGGGGCGCTATCGCGTCGAGGCGGTGACCGGATCGGTCGTGTCGGTGGGCGGCCCCGGAGCCTGGCGAGGGAAAACGGTGATCCGTCAGGCCGCGAACACCGCACAGGCGGCCTGACGGTCGAGCCCGGCTGGCTCTGTGGCACAATCGACGTGATTCATGCAGCGAATCCGGACGAAAGCCGGAGCGGTCCCGCCACTGTGGGTCGTCGTGCCGAAGGGTGCGGCGACGAGCCAGGACGACTGCATGGATTCGCCCAGGCAGGCCTGGGCGACCCGCGGCCGCAGGCGTGGACCTGCCAGGAGATCGCATGGTGGAGTCGAGCGATGACGAGCTGACCACGCTGCAGCGGCGCCGTCGTCCCGTCGTGATCGTGAACACCGGCGACGGCAAGGGGAAGACCACCGCGGCGTGCGGGCTCGCGCTACGCGCCTGGGCCCAGGGCTGGTCGGTGGGCGTCTACCAATTCGTGAAATCGGGGAAGTGGCACGCCGGCGAACGGGCCGCGCTCGAGGCCCTCGGCCGGCTCCACGAACAGACCGGCGAGGGCGGGCCCGTCGTGTGGGAGTCCCTCGGCACGGGCCGGACAGGTCTGCGATCGCAGGCGGACGCGGACCCCGAGGGGCTCGCCCGGGCAGGCTGGGCACGCGTCCGCGAGTTGCTGGCCGTTCAGGCCCACGACCTTTATGTGCTGGACGAGTTCAACCACGTACTCAGACGCGGATGGGTCGACCCGTCCGAGGTGGTCGACGTGCTCGCGGCGCGTCCCGGCACGCAGCATGTGGTGATCACCGGGCGTGGAGCCCCGCCCGAACTCGTGGACGCGGCCGACATCGTGACCGAGATGGTCAAGGTGCGGCACGTGTTCGACACCGGTCAGCGCGGGCAGGCAGGCATCGAATGGTGACCGGGGAGGGCAGCGCACCCGACGTCCGCGCGTGCGGCGTGCGGCTGCCCCGCGTCATGGTGGCAGCGGCGGCGTCCGGCGGCGGGAAGACCACGGTGGCCACGGGGCTGATGGCCGCACTGCGGCGTCGCGGGCACGTGGTCGCGGCGTTCAAGGTGGGCCCCGACTACATCGACCCCGGCTACCACACGCTGGCCACGGGGCGTCCCGGACGCAACCTCGACGCGGTCATGTGCGGCCCCGCGATGATGGCCCCGCTGCTGGCGCATGGCGCCCTGACCCCGACCCCGGCCGACATCGGCGTCATCGAAGGGGTCATGGGGCTGTTCGACGGGCGGCTGGGCAGTCACGGGGACGGCTCCAGCGCCCAGGTGGCCGCTCTCACCAGCACCCCGGTGCTGCTCGTCGTCGACGCACGCAGCGCATCGCGCACCCATGCCGCGGTCGCGGCGGGGCTCGCGGCCTTCGATCCGGAGGTCAGGGTGCGGGGCGCGATCCTCAACATGGTGGGTTCGGCACGCCACACCGCGGAGATCACCGATGCCTTCCACGGCGTGGGCATCCCGGTGCTGGGGGCGCTGCCGCGCAGCGAGGCCATCAGTGTTCCCTCGCGGCATCTGGGGCTCGTCCCCGCGGCGGAGCGCGGCACAGCGTCCGGCCAGCTGCAGGTGCTGGCCGACCAGATCGAGCGCTTCGTCGACCTGGACGCGATCGTCGAACTCTGCGGGACGGCGCCCAGCATCACGGCGACGCCATGGGACCCGGCCGAAGCCCTGGCGAGTGCCGGGTTCGCCCCGGTGGCCGGGACGCCGGTGGTGGCGGTCGCCGGTGGACGGGCGTTCACGTTCCGCTATGCCGAGACCGCCGAACTGCTGGCGGCGGCGGGCTGCGCGGTCGTCGACTTCGACCCGATGAGCGACGCCCACCTGCCCGCCGGCACGTCGGGCCTGTACCTGGGCGGAGGCTTCCCCGAGGTGCATGCGGCACAACTGGCGGGCAATCACGAACTGCTGGCCGACATCGGTGACCACGCGCGGGCAGGTATGCCCGTGGTGGCCGAGTGCGCGGGTCTGCTGTACCTGTGCCGGACGCTCGACGGCCACGCGATGGCCGGGGTGGTCGAGGCCGACGCCGCGATGACGCCCCGTCTGTCCATGGGATACCGCCGGGCCGACGCGGTCTCGGCGGGTTTGCTGGCTGCGGCCGGCACTCAGGTGATCGGCCATGAGTTCCACCGGACGCGGGTCGTTCCCGGCTCACCGGAACCATCGGGCATCGATCAGGCCGCCCCGGCCGCGTCCATGAGCGGGCCGGCCGGTCCCGGTCAGGGACGTCGGCGTCCTGGTGACGAGGCCCCGGCCTGGCGGCTGGGCTCGTTCGGTGGGCAGCCCGGCGCCGAGGAGCCCCGCGCCGAGGGATTCAGCCTCGACCCGTCGGGGTGCGGGCACCCGACGGTGCACGCAAGCTACCTTCATCTGCACTGGGCGGCGTTCCCGCAGGCCGCCGGGCGTTTCGCAGAGGCCGCGGCGGAGTACGCCCGGGGGACAGGTGAGCGGGCCGCGGCCGTCGGATCGGCCGGGAAGACGCGCGCCGGGCTCGTCTCGGTAGACCCGGGGCTTGTGGTCCCTGAGCTTGTCGAAGGGCCGGGCGTTTCGACAAGCTCAACGGGCGTTTCGGTAGGCCCTGAGTTTGTGGTCCCTGAGCTTGTCGAAGGGTCGGGCGTTTCGACAGGCTCGTCGGGCGTTTCGACAGGCTCAACGGGCGTTTTGACGGGCTCGACGGGCGTTTCGACAGGCTCGACGGGCGCTTCGGTAGGCCCTGAGTTTGTGGTCCCTGAGCTTGTCGAAGGGTCGGGCGTTTCGACGGGCTCAACGGTCGTTTCGGCAGACTCGACGGGCGTTTCGGCTCGGGCGGGCACGCCGAGGGACGAACCGGGCTCGGGTGTCGACCTCGACCACCACGGTGATCTCGACATGCGGCCGGGCCTGCTCGACTTCGCCGTCAACGTCAGGGTTCCGCGTCCCCCCGACTGGCTGATCGGTGCGATCGTCGCGTCCGCGGCCTCTTGGGCCGCCTATCCGGACTCCGGCCCCGCGCGCGAGGCCCTGGCGGCGATGCACGGCGTCCGGCCCGGGCGCCTGCTCCCCACCAGCGGGGCGGCTGAGGCGTTCTCGCTGGTCGCGCGGGCGATCGACGCGAGGCACGCGGTGGTCGTCCACCCGCAGTTCACCGAGCCCGAGGCCGCTCTGAGACGTGCGGGCCGGCCGGTCGATCGCGTCGTCCTGAGACCGGACGACGGCTTCGTCCTCGATTCCTCGTCGATCCCCGCCTCCGCCGACCTGGTGATCGTGGGCAACCCGACGAACCCCACCGGCGTGCTGCACGACCCCGGCATGCTGCGGGGTCTGTGCCGCCCCGGTCGCGTCGTGATGGTCGACGAGGCGTTCATGGACGCCGGAACCGGGAATCCCGGTGGCGGGCCCAGCCTGCTCGCCGAGGAACTGCCCGGCCTGATCGTCGTCCGCTCGCTGACCAAGGCGTTCGGGCTGGCGGGGGTGCGCGCGGGCTATGTCGTGGGAGACCCGGGCGTGATCACCCGGCTGGAGGCGCAGCAACCGCCTTGGGCGGTGTCGACCCCGGCGCTGGCCGCGATGGTCGCCTGTTGCACGCCGGCCGCCCGGGCACATGCCGCGGCCCTGGCGCGGGAGCTTCCCCCGCTCCGCGATCATCTGGTGTCGGGGCTGCGCGGCCTCGGCCTGGGCGTCGTGGCCGGATCACAGGCACCGTTCGTCCTCGTGGACACCTCGAGCCTCGACGCGCGCGCCTCGATCAGGGAGCCGCTGGCGCGGCGGGGCATCGCCGTGCGCGGGGCCGAGACGTTCCCCGGGCTCGGGCCCACCTGGATCAGGCTCGCCGTGCGCGGCAGGGACGACCACGAGCGGCTGTTCGCCGCGCTCGCGGGCATCGCGGGCTCCGCGGGACAGGTGGCGTGATCATGCCCGGCTGCCGGAGACGCCCCTTGTCACAGGCCCCCCGTAGGAGCGCCCTCCTGGCCCGTGCCGCCGGGCTGGTGCTGGGTGTGGCCGCCGACCGGGTCGTCCGGGACCCACAACGCCATCACCCCGTGGCGTGGTTCGGCACGGCTGCCGATCGCCTGGAGAAGGCCATGTGGCGTGACGACCCCGCGCGGGGCATGTGGTTCGCGGCAGCATGCCTCCTCCCGCTCGCGGCGGCCGGGATCGGTGCCGAACGCGCCACCGACCGCGTTCCCGTCGCGAAGTGCCTGGCCACGGCCGTGACGACCTGGGCGGCGCTCGGTGCGTCGAGCCTCGCACGCGAGGGCCGGACGATGGCCCGGCACCTCGACGCCGCAGCCGACCGTCAGGAGGGCGACCACCTGGCGGGTGAGGGTCTCGCCGCTGCCCGCGCACAGCTGCCCAATCTGTGCGGGCGCGACGCCGCAGCGCTGGACGCGCCGGAGTTGGCCCGCGCCACCGTCGAGTCGATGGCCGAGAACACCAGCGACGCCGCCGTCGCCACCGTGTTCTGGGGGTGCGTCGCGGGTCTGCCGGGCATCCTCGTCCATCGCGGTGCCAACACCCTGGACGCCATGGTCGGGCACCACAATGCCCGGTTCGAGAGGTTCGGGGGTTTCGCCGCCCGCCTGGACGACGTCCTCGACTGGGTGCCGGCGCGCCTCACCGGCGTGCTGCTGTGCGCGGCGTCCCCGGCGGTCGGGGGGAGCCCGGCGCGCGCCTGGCGGGTCATGATGCGTGACCACGCGAGCCACCCCAGCCCCAACGGGGGATGGTGCGAGTCCGCGATGGCGGGTGCGCTGGGCGTCCGGCTCGGAGGCACGAACGTGTACTACGGCAACCGGGTGGAGCAGCGCGGGCTGCTCGGCGACGGGCCGCGCCCGGACGCGGACGGAGTGCGCGCGGCCGCCCGCCTGGTCGGGCTGGTCACGGCCGCCGGCGCGGGGATCGCGACCCTCGCGCTCGTGGCTGCCGGCGGAACAGTGGGACGAACACACGGGACAGGTGCCCGTGGGGGACTCATGGGACGGGAGGACCTGGGGTGACCGGGCTGCTGATCGCGGGAACATCGTCGGACGCGGGGAAGTCGCTGGTGGTGACGGGGTTGTGCCGGGCGGCACGGCGCCGGGGCCTCGACGTGGTGCCGTACAAGGCACAGAACATGTCGAACAACTCGATGGTCTGCCCCGACGGCTCGGAGATCGGCCGCGCGCAGTATCTGCAGGCCGCCGCCGCCGGGGTGCGCCCGACCTCGGCGATGAACCCGGTGCTGCTCAAGCCCGGCACCGACCGGCGCAGCTTCATCGTGGTGCGCGGCCGCCCCGACGGCGTGCTGGAGGCGGGGGAGTACGCCACCGGCAGGCGCAGACTCGCCGAGCAGGCCTGGGGTGCCTACCGCGAGCTGGCCGACGCACACGATCTCGTGCTGTGCGAAGGGGCGGGCTCGCCGGCCGAGATCAACCTGCGTGCCGGTGACTACGTCAACATGGGGCTGGCACGCGAGATGGACATGCCGGTCGTCCTGGTGGGCGACGTCGATCGCGGCGGGGTGCTCGCCTCGGTCTACGGTACCTGGGCGCTCCTGGACGACGCCGACCGCCGGATGCTCGCGGGGTACGTGATCAACAAGTTCCGGGGCGACCTCGAGATCCTGCGGCCCGGGCTGGACGAGCTCACCCGTCGCACCGGCCTGCCGTGCCTCGGGGTGCTGTCGTGGCTGCCGGACGTCTGGCTCGACGGCGAGGACTCGCTCGCGCTGGGCGGGTGGCCCACGCACGACGCGGCCGCGTCCCAGGGGTCCGTCTCGCCGGATCGGCCTTCCGGGCGCATCCGGGTGGCGGTCGTCGCGTTCCCGCGGATCTCGAACGCCACCGACGTCGACGCCCTGGCCCAGGAGGCCGGGGTCGACGTCGCGGTCACCCACGATCCCGCGACCTGCGCCGCCGCCGACGTCCTCGTGCTGCCGGGCAGCCGTTCGACCGTCGACGACCTCGTGTGGCTGCGCGAGCGGGGCATCGCCGATGTGGTGGTGCACCGAGCGCGCGAGGGACGGACGGTGCTGGGCATCTGCGGCGGCTACCAGATGCTCGCCGAGCACATCCGTGACCGGGCCGACGTCGAGTCCGGCGAGGTGGAGGCTCCCGGGCTGGGGTTGCTGCCGGTCGAGGTGTCGTTCCAGGCCGACAAGACGCTGGCCCTGCCGAGCGGCTCCTGGCGGGGGATACCCGTGGGCGGATACGAGATCCACCACGGACGATGCGACGTCGTGGGGGACGCCGAGCCCTTCCTCGACGGCTGTCGCCGCGGGCCGGTGTGGGGAACCATGTGGCACGGCGCCTTCGAGTCGGACGAGTTCCGCCGCGCCTGGCTGGCGGGGGTGGCGGACGACCAGGGGATCGGCTGGTCACCGCAGCCGGACCGGCCCGGTTTCGCGGCGCGCCGCGAGCTCATGATCGACCGGCTGGCCGACGCGATGGCCGCCGAACTCGACCTCGACACATTGTTCGGGCTGGCGCGATGAGCACCGGGCGCGCCGCGAGGGCGTGCGGCAGGGGAACAACCACCGAGGAGGACATGTGAGCGACGATCCCAGGGACGGCGGTCCCCGGCTCATCGGGGTCGGCGTGGGCCCCGGAAACCCCGAATACCTCACCCTCCAGGCTGTCCGGGTGCTGGAAGCAGCCGACGTCATTCTCGTGCCCGCCACCGAGGGGTCGGCCGGCAGCGAGGGACGCGCCGAGGCCGTCGTCTGTGCGGCATGCCCGCAGGTCGCCGACCGGATCCGGCGGATCCCGTTCTCGATGGGCGAGCGCCGGGGGGTGGGCCCGGTGCGCGCCGAGTCGTGGCGCGCGTCCGCCCGGGCCGCGATCGAGGCGTTCGAGGCCGGCGCCCGCACGGTCGCGTTCGCCACCATCGGTGACCCGTCGGTCTACTCCACCTTCAGCTACCTGCGCGCCAGCGTGGCCGAGCGCATGCCCGCCGTCGGCTTCGAGCTGGTGCCCGGCATCACGGCGATGCAGGCGCTGGCCGCGGCAGCCGGGCGTCCGCTGGTCGAGGGACGTGAGGTGCTCGCACTCGTGCCTGCCACCATCGGGCCGCAGGCGGTGGGCAGGTTGCTCGACGTCTGCGACTCGGTCACGATCTACAAGGCCGGACGCACTCTGCCGCAGCTGAGGGAGGAGATCGTCCGGCACGGTCGCCAGGGCGTGGTCGGCGTCGACGTCTCGCTGCCCGGCCAGGAGCTCTCCGATCTCGCGACGCTGCCCGACGGGCCGCGTCCCTACTTCTCGGCGGTCCTCGTGACCCCCGAACGCACAACCACGGGAGGAAGCCTGTGAGCACCAGTTCCACCACATCGTCCGGCCGTGTCGTCTTCATCGGCGCGGGGCCCGGGGCACCCGACCTCATCAGCGTCCGGGGTGCGGCGATCATCGCCCGGGCCGACATCATCATCTGGGCCTCCAGCCTGGTGAGCGCCGAGGTGATCGCGGCGCGCCGCCCGGACGCCGAGGTCGTCGATTCCGCGAGCCTGCCCCTGGAGGCCCTTGAGCCGTTGCTCGTCCGTGCTCGGGACGAGGGCCTGCTGGTGGCGCGCGTCCACACCGGTGATCCGTCGATCTACGGAGCCGTCGCCGAGCAGCGTGACCTGTGCGAGCGCATCGGCATCGCCCACGAGACCGTCCCCGGCATCTCGGCGTTCTCGGCCGTCGCAGCCGCCGCCGACGTGGAGGTGACGGTGCCGGAGGTCAGCCAGTCGCTGGTGATCACCCGGCTCGAAGGGGGACGCACCCCCATGCCGTCCGGCGAGACCGTCGCGTCCTTCGCCGCCCACGGCGCGACCATGGCGATCTACCTGTCGGCGAGCCGTGGCGCCGAACTGCAGCAGGCACTCCTGGACGGCGGCTTCGAGACCGGGACACCCTGTGTCGTGGGGTATGCGGTCACCTGGCCGCAGGAACTGGTGGTGCGTTGCGTGCTGGGCGACCTGGCCGGCACGCTGGCCGAGCACCAGTTGCGCAAGCACACCCTGGTCCTCGTCGGCCCGGCCCTGGCGGCCCAGGGGGACGGGACCCCGCTGGCCACCCGCAGCCGGCTGTACTATCCCGGCTTCGCGCACGAGTACCGCAGCGCATCGGTGGCCGACGCGTGATCCGCGTCCACGGGTATCTCGGCCAGGTCACCGAGCGGCTCCACCAGGACGCCGCGTCCGCCGACCTGGTGGTCGGGGGGCGGCGCCATCTCGACGCACTGGGTGTGCCGGAGGACCGGCGCGTCGTCCTGGGACCGCTCTCGCCCGCGGTCGAAGCGCTTCGCGAGTTGCCGCCCGGCGGGCGCGCGGTGGTCGTCGCCAGCGGCGATCCTCTGCTGTTCGGCGTTGTCAGGAGCCTGCGCAAGGCGGGTCTGGAGGTCGAGGTCGTTCCGGCGATCAGCTCGTTCCAGGCGGCGTTCGCGGCTGTCGGGCTGCCCTGGGACGACGCACAGCTGGTCAGCGCCCACGCGGGCGGCATCGATGCGGCGGTGCGTGTGTGCCGTACGCACCCCAAGGTGGGCGTGCTGACCAGCCCGCGTGCCGGGGTGCGCGACCTCGCGTCCGCGTTGGGGGGTAGCGGCAAGCACTTCGTGGTGGCCGAGCGCCTGGGGGAGCCCGGGCAGCGGGTTCGCGTCCTGACCGCCGACGAGGTGCTCGCACTGGGCGAGGACGACATCGCCGAGCCGAACGTCGTGCTGGTGCTCGACCACGATCCGGCGAGCCCCGAGGCGATCGGGACGACCCCGCAGCTGCAGGGGGACCCGAACGCGGGCTCCGCCACCTCCGCCACGGTCGATTCGGCGGGGACGGAAACGGCCGGGGACGGCGGCGAGCCGGTCATTGGGCAGGTCTACAACTCCAACCGGTCGCGGACCAGGGCCGACGAGATCGAGTCCGCTCTGGGCGTCACGACCCGGCGCTACGACATGCCCGCGTCCCGGGGGCTCGTGGCCGCCTGGCAGGAGTGCGATCTCATCGTCTCGCACCTGGCACTGGGGGCGACGACCCGGCTGATCGCACCACTGCTCGCCGACAAGCACACTGATCCCGGGGTGGTGGTGGTCGACGAGGCCGGCCGGTTCGCGATCCCCCTGGTCGGGGGGCATGTCGGCGGCGCGAACGATCTTGCCCGGCGCATCGGCGAGGGGCTCGGGGCCACGGCGGTGGTGTCGACAGCCACTGACTCGCTGGGCATTCCCGCCCTCGACCAGCTCGGATGGGGCTTCGAAGGCGATGTCGCGCACGTGACCGGTGCGATCATCGACGGCCGTGGGGTGCGGCTGGTCAAGCGGCACCCGTGGACGCTGCCACCGCTGCCGCCGAACGTCTCGCCCGACGCGGCCACACCGGTGGCACGCATCGTCGTGACCGACGAGGCGACGGTGGGGGACGACCCGGTGTCCGGCGACCTTCCCACCGTCGTGCTGCACCCGCGCAGCCTGGTGGTGGGCATGGGCTGCAACAAGGGAACGGAGACCGACGAGCTCCAGGCGCTCCTCGACGAGACGCTGGCGGAGGCCGGCCTGTCGCCGGCAAGCCTGGCGGCGATCGTGAGCGTCGACCTCAAGGCGAGTGAGCTGGGTCTGGTCAAGCTCGCCCACCGGCTGGGCGTGCCCTTCCTCACCTACCCGGCCTCGGAACTGGACGCTCAGCCCGTGCCCAATCCGTCCGAGATCGTCCGTGCGGAGGTCGGCACCGGCTCGGTCAGCGAGGCGTCCGTGCTGGCGCACGGGGCCCAGCTCGTCGTCGGCAAGCGCAAGAGCCCGGTGGCCACATGCGCGGTGGGACGCATCCCCGCGCGTGGGCGGCTGCACGTCGTCGGGCTGGGGCCCGGGGCACGCGATCTGCTGACCCCACGCGCCGCTCGTGTCGTCCGCAACGCGAACCACGTGGTCGGCTACGCCCCGTACGTGCGTCAGGTGCGCGACCTCGTCAGCCCGTACGCCGAGGTACTGGCCACGAAGATGGGTACCGAGGAGACCCGGGTGGCTGCCGCCATCGAGTCCGCACGGTCGGGCAACGACGTGGCCTTCGTGTGCGGTGGCGACCCCTCCATCTACGCCATGGCCAGCCCGACGCTCGAGATGGGCACCGACGGCATCGACGTCGACATCGTTCCCGGGGTGACCGCCGAGCTCGCGGTCTCGGCGATCCTGGGCGCACCGCTCGGCCACGACCACGCCACCATCAGCCTGTCCGACCTGCACACCGACTGGGACGTGATCTGCGAGCGCGTCCGGGCGGCGGCCCAGGGCGACCTCGTGATCACGCTCTACAACCCGCGCTCGCGCACCCGCCGCCACCACCTGCCGGACGCGCTGGCGATCATCGCATCCCATCGCGGGCCGGGCACCCCCGTCGCCGTCGTGGCGCAGGCCGAACGGCGGCAACAGGCCGTGCACCTGTCGACCCTCGCCGACTTCCAGCCGGAGTGGGTCGACATGAACTCGCTGGTGGTCGTGGGCTCGAGCACCACCCGCTTCGTGACCAGCGGCAGCGGTGATCTCCGCATGGTCACCCCCCGCGACTATCACTGGATGGCCGCCACGCAGAACCCTCCTGAAGAACAGATCCCCGAGCGGACGAGCCGCCTCGACGACCACACTGCCCGGGCGGACGAGCCGTCCGGAGCGAAGGAGTGAACCCCGATGATCAGTGACGAATCGACTCCCGGACCCGGCCCGTCCCCGGAAACAGGCGAGGTACCCCTGGTGCTGGCAGCGCACGGAACGCGGGCCCCCGAGGGACAGGAGCACTGCAACGCCCTGGCGCGTCGCGTCGCGGCTCTGTTGCCCACCACCTACGTCGGCATGGGCTTCGTCGAGTTGGTCGACCCCGGCATCGACGAGGCCGTGGCGACCGCTCTGCGGGCCGACGGGGAGGCGCGGGCCGACGGGCCGCGTGCCGTGGTCGTCCCGCTCATGATGAACACCGGCGGGCATGTGCGCGTCGACATCCCCGAGGCGGTGGACAAGGGGCGCGAGGGGCAGCCCATCGCCTACGCCCGCCCGTTGGCCCCTGACGCGAGGCTGCGTGCCCTGCTGCGCCGGCGCATCGTCGAGGCGATGGGCGAATGGGACGCGGAGGGCACATCGGTCGTCCTCGTGGGACGCGGTGCGGTCGTGGCGGACGCGAACGCCGAGCACTACCGGCTGGCGCGCCTGATCTGGGAGGAGATGGGGGCCGAGCAGGTGCTGCCCGCGTTCATCCAGGTCAACCATCCCAGCGTCCCGGAGGCGCTCTCCGCAGCGGTCGCGGCAGGGGCGGCACGCATCGTCGTGGCGCCGAACTTCCTGTTCCCGGGGCGTCTGCAGACCTGGCTGGGCGACCAGACAGAGGCTTGGGCGCAGGGTCATCCCGGCGTCGACGTCAGGGTCGCGGGTGTGCTCGGCGACAGCGACGAACTGGCGGCCGTGGTGGTCGACCGGTATCTGGAGCAACTCGGTGTCGACGGCGCGGGCGAGGGCTCGGGTCTTTACCTGGCAGGCCTCGACCTGCGCGGCGCGGACGTGCTGGTCGTGGGGGCGGGCTACTTCGCCGAGAACCACATCCCGGCGCTCCTGGAGGCGGGGGCGAGTGTGCGCGTGGTCGCGGCGAACGCCGGCAACCAGGTGGCGCGGTGGGCGAGGACGGGACGATTGAAGTTCACCCAGCGGGGCTTCGAGGATTCCGACATCGGTCAGGTGCGGTTGGTGGCGGCGCTGACCAACGACCCCGAGGTCAATGCTCGGGTGTGCTCGCTGGCCCGGTTGCGTGGCATCTTCTGTGTGCGGGCCGACAGGCCCGGGCAGGGAACGGCCGTCGTCCCGCAGGTCGAACAGGCCGGCGGCATCACGGTGGGCGTGCTGGGGCAGGGCGACCCGGGGCGCAGCGCGAGAGTGCGCGACGAACTCCTGCGGGCTCTCCAGGGCTGAGGGATCAGAACAGGCGGATGAGCGCCGCGCCGGCGATCATGACGAGCAGGCTGACGGCCTGAATCGGGGTGATCGGGCTGCGCTTGGCGCCGAACCACCCGAACTGGTCGATGAGCAGGCTGCCCACCATCAGGCCGATGAGCACGATGATCACGGCCAGGCCGGTGCCGACCTCCGCGACGAGGTAGACGTTGCTCAGCACGAAGACCGCCCCGATGATGCCGCCCAGCCACATCCACCACGGGTGTGGCGCGTCGGCGACCCGCGTCAGGCGAAGCGGTGTGCGGGAGAGCGCGACGACGACGATCAGCACGAGCGTGCCGACGAGGAACGAGACGAACGCGGCCTCGAGTTTCGACCCGACCACCGCGCCCAGGTGCCCGTTGACCGCGGTCTGCGCCGCGCTGAACATGCCGGCGACCACCCCGAGGAGCCGCCACAGCCACAGGCCCGGAGTGTCGCCGCCCGGAGCCCGGGCCGTGGTGGCCGGATCGCCGCCGCGCGCCGGGGTGCGGCCACCCGGGCTCACGACACCCACGACTCCGAGCAGGACGAGCAGTCCGCCCGCCGCACGCAGGGGCGCCAGGGGCCTGGTGGCCGCGGCGAACCAGCCGAAGTTGTCGATCAGGAGGCTCATGAGCACCTGCCCGAACACCGGCATGACGACGGTCTGCACCGCGCCGAGCCGGGGCATCAGCAGGATGTTCCCGGTGAGGTAGACCACGCCGAACAGCCCGCCCAGCCACAGCCAGGTGGGTTGCTCGGTGAGGAGGGACGCGGGGAACAGCACACTGTGCCGGCCCGCCAGCGTGACGACGATGAGGAACACGGTGCCCACGAGGAACGACACCAGCGAGGCGACGAAGGGCGACCCCACCGAACGTCGCAGACGCGTGTTGATGCTCGTCTGGACGGGCAAGCCGACGCCGATGGTCAGCCCGAGGAGGACGGCGATCACGCGGTGACTTCCCCGGGTGTGGTGGTCGTGGCTCGTGGTCGGCGTGAGGGCGTTGCAGTGTGCTCGTCCGGCCCGGGGATCCGGGCTCGTTCGTGGTAGGAGGTCACCGGAGGATATTACGGCATCTGTCGTATTAGTCCAGCCGGTTGGTGTTGGTCAGCTCGTCGGTCGAGGCGATGGCGTTGACCGCGGCGACGGTGACTGCCGACCCGCCCCGTCGGCCGAGCAGGGTGAGGTAGTCGACACCGTGTGCCGAGTCGACGAGAGCCTGTTTGGATTCCGCGGCGCCGACGAACCCGACCGGTATGCCGATGATCCCCGCGGGGGGTTCGATGCCGTCGTCGAGCAGTTCGAGCAGCCGTACGAGAGCGGTGGGGGCGTTGCCGATCGCGACGACGGCACCGGCGATGCGTCCCTCCCGGTGCCACAGGTCGACCTCGGCGGAGGCCTTGGTGCCCCCCAGCTCTGCGGCCAGCCGGGCGACGCGGGGGTCCTTGATGTGGCACCAGACGGGGTTGCGGGCTGGCAGTCGCGAGGTGATGATGCCGGTGGCTGTCATGCCCGAGTCGCACAGGATCGGGGCGCCAGCCCTCAGCGCCGCGGTGCAGGAGCCGACGATGCCCGGTGTGAAGGCGATGTCGGGGGCGATCGTGGGGTCACCGGCAGCGTGGATCATGCGTACCGCGACTCGCTCGACGTCATCGGGGAAACGCGAGAGGTCGGCCTCTGCGCGGATGATGCGGAACGACTCACGGTAGATGTCTGAGCCGGTCTTCGTGTCGGCCGTGGTGGGCTCACCCGGTTCGGGGTCGTTCGTCGCTGGAACCATGCGCCCACCATACGGCGCCCGATGCCACAGGCTCGGCTCAGGGCTTCGACCAGGTCCACGCGACGACACTGCGAGAGGGTTTCCAGCCCCGCAGGCGCCCGATCCGGTCGGCGGTCTCGACCCCGACGCGCATGAGTTCACCGCCCCGTTCGCGGTGTGCCTCGGCGAGCACGGTCTCGGCCTCGATCGTCACCCCGTGGCAGACGAGGCGTCCCCCGCTGGGCAGCCGCTCCGCACAGGCCGCGAGCAGGGTCGCGGTCAGGCCCCCGCCGATGAAGACGGCCTGGGGATCGGGCAGCGACGCGATGATCTCGGCGCTCTCACCCGCCGCGAACTCGATCTGACCGGGCAGGGTCAGGGCGGACGCGTTCTCGCGCGCCCGGGCCAGGCGGTCCGCGTCGCGTTCGACGCCGACGGCGCGGCAGGTGGCGTCCGTGCGGCACCATTCGACGGCGATGGACCCGGCTCCGGTGCCGAGATCCCACAGCAGTTCGCCGGGACGCGGGCGCAGGCCGGCGAGCGCGATGGCCCGGAAGGGGTGTTTGGTGATCAGCCCGTCGTGGCGGAAGCAGTCGTCCGGCAACCCGGGGACGCGTCCCCAGCCTGTGGCCTCAGGGTCCGTGAACGTGGGTGCGGCGGTCATGCGGTGGTCTCCAGACTGCTCGGGTGCGTGCCGACCCAGTTCACCACCGATCTCAGGTCGCCGAAGAGCGGGACACCGTGCGGCGAGTCCGGGCGCCGCACCATGACGACCCGGACGCCCAGGCTCCCGGCGGCCCGTAGGCGCGCGTCCAACTCGTCGCCGCCGGAGTCCTTCGCCACCAGCACGCTCACCTCGTGCTCCCGGAGGAGCCGCAGCTCGTCGTCGAGCCGGAACGGCCCGCGTGCCAGGACGAGTTCCCAGGCCGGGGGCAGATCGATGTCGGGCGCGTCCACAGCCCTGGCCGTCACAGCGCGGCTCGCGAGACCGAGGTAGTGACCGAGCGGCTGGCGTCCCACCGTCAGCAGGACCGGCCCGGGGAGTCGCGCGACCGCTGCCGCCGCCTGGTCGTGGTCGCCCACCCACGTCCATCCGGACGACTCCGGGCGGGCCTGCCAGCTGGGCGGTTCGAACCGCGCCAGCGGGACGCCGGTGGCCAGGCATGCTTCCGCGGCGTGCCGGGTCATGGTGCCGGCGAAGCTGTGGGCGGCGTTGACGACGCACCCGGGCCGGTTGGCGGCCAGCCACCCGGCGAGTCCGTCGGTGCCTCCGAAGCCACCGACGCGCACGTCGCCCGCGACGACCGGCTGATCGCGCGTGCGACCGGCCAGCGACGAGGTGACGTCGAGCCCTCGGGAGACCAGCGTCGAGGCCAACTCGCGGGCGCGGCCTGTGCCGCCGAGGATCAGCACGTCCATGGGGCCAGTGTG
This sequence comes from Brooklawnia cerclae, assembly GCF_011758645.1. NCBI lineage: Bacteria > Bacillati > Actinomycetota > Actinomycetes > Propionibacteriales > Propionibacteriaceae > Brooklawnia > Brooklawnia cerclae. Next base: position 42,354 of record NZ_JAAMOZ010000003.1, read on the forward strand.
CCCTCACTCTCGGTCGCGCAGGGGCCGATCCGCCACCGGAACCCCTGCCACGCGAGGTTTGGGTGGCCGCTTGCGATGCATTAATGTCTCCGGCATGGGTGTCAGCCCTGCCGTGCGTGGAACGTGCCGCGTCGGCCGGTGTGCGAGCGCTTGACGGGACGGATCCGATCGCTCCTCGTCCGGAGCCGCAGCGGTCGGGCTGCGCAGGCGGCGTCGCTCCGGACCGGTGTGGCTGACGATTGCCGAACCAGTACCGGAAACGAGGACCCATCATGCGAATCCGCCGATTCCTCACGGCAGTCGTCGTCACTGTGCTCGTGGGCGCGTTCGCGGCTTGTAGCGGATCGTCGAACAGCGATGACGACGCCACGCAGGCCTCGTCCGAGCCCCTCACCGTGATCGCCGCGGCCAAGCCCCACGCGGAACTGATCCGTGAGGCGCAGAACCTGGGTCTGCTCGACGGCATCGACGTCCAGATCAGCGAACTTCAGGAAGGCACCGAGTTCGGCCCAGATGCCGACCCCGATCAGATCGACCCCGATCAGGCGGTCGACGACGGCGATGCCGATGCGAACTTCTTCCAGGACGCGTCCTTCCTCGACGACTGGAACGAGGATCACACGGGAGCGGACCTCGTCGTGGTGGCCAGCGTCCACATGGAGCCGTTGGGGCTGTACTCCAAGAAGGTGAACTCGCTCGCCGAGGTGCCGCAGGACGCGGTCATCGCGATTCCCGCCGACGGTGCCGACCAGGGGCGGGCGCTGTTCCTGCTCCAGGACACCGGCCTGGTCAAGCTCGACGTCGCCAGGACCGATCCCGACCTCGACTACTCGCGGATCACCGGGGCCGACGTCACGGACAACCCGAAGAACATCTCCTTCGTCACGGTCGACCGGCCCCAGTTGGCCGCGACGCTCGACGATCCGGCGGTGACCCTGTCGGTCGTCAACGGCAACTATGCACTCGAGGCAGGGATCGTTCCGGCCAACTCCGCGCTCGCCCTCGAGGACACGGAGGACAACCCGTACGCGAACGTGCTGGTCACCAGGAAGACGCTGAGGGACGATCCGCGCGTCCAGGAACTCGCCGAGGCGCTGGAGTCGCCCGAACTGGCCAAGTACATCCTCGATACCTACCAGGGCTCCGTCCTGCCGGTGAACGCCTGAGCCGATCGGGGCGACCCGCTGGCCGATTGCCTACCATCGGGGCTGGCTAGCGTGGAAAGCTAGAAAGCATGAGAACCCCCTTCGGCGCATGGCGAGCGACCTACACTCCTGGACGCTGGGTCGCGCTGTCCGGGCCCACATCGATGGTCGTCCTCCAGCCCGCGCCACCGGCGGCGTCCGGGCTGTTCGCGAACCTGTGGGACCAATTGCTGACCAGTGCCTCGATCACACAGGTGAGTGCGACGCTCGCGTCCTTCGGGCTCGACTCGATGCCCGACCTGGCGGTCTTCTTCTGGGACGACGAGCAGGTGCACTGCCTGCTCCGCGGCGCGATCCAGGTTCTGGACGCCGACTCGGGCGAGCCGCTCGCGGGCGGTGGCGGGGCCCACACCTGGTACGAGGCGTCCCTGACGACACGCCGTATCTACGTGCCGCTGGACGAAGTGGACGCGGGCGATCTGCTGCAGTTGCCCCTGGTGGTCGGCGGGGCCGAGGTCTCGGCGGTGTTCCTGGACGCGAGCACCACCGATGAGTCCGCCCCCGCCGTGTCGGCGGAGGATTCCGCACTGTCGCCCGGGATCCCCGCGCCGGTCACGATCGGCGAGGAGACCCCCGATGATGCGGGCCGGCACTTCGCGGGCGCCTTCGAGACCCCTGGGGCGTTCGAGGTCGTGGACGAGGACGAGGAGGCCCCCGCGGGCATCGCGGGTATCACCGGGCCCCCGGTCGCCTTCGGGCCGCCCCCGGTCGAGTCCTTCCTCGCCGGATCGGCCGCGTTCCAGTCCGCCCCACCCGAACCGGCTCCACTCGACTCCACCCGGCCCGACCTGATGCAGCCCGACGCGGTGCAGGCGTTCCCCGCGTCCGGCGAACCGTTCGCCGACTCCGTCCCCGTGCTGCCGGAGGAATGGGGCGGTGCCGGGCTCGAACCCGATGTGGCGGTCGAGCCGGAACCCTCGCCCGTGGACGAGCCGGACGTCCCCTGGCAGCCGGAGCAGGCCCCGTTCGGCGCGGAGTCGTTCGGCGCCGCGTCGTTCGAGCCGGAGCAGGCACCGTCCGAGTCGGTCCCGTTCGGCGCGGAGTCGTTCGGGTCGGTTCCGTTCGCACCGCAGCCCCGCCTCGAACAGCCGCCGGCGCCGCGTCCCGAGGCTCCGCGCGGCCCGCGGGCACCCGTGGAGCCCACGCAGGTGCTGGGGGAGCGTCCCCCGTGGGCCCCCGGGCAGGATCCCGCCGATCAGGATCCCGCGGAGTTCGGGCATGCGTTCAGCGCCTACCGCGGGCGGCCCAACACGACCGGCCCCTGGGGTGCGGGCGGGTTCGCCGCACCCGTGGCCGCCGGGATGCCGGTGGCGGAGGCGTCCGTGCCGATCGCGTCCCAGGTGCCCCCGCCGGTGCCGGTGCCCCGTCCCCTCGGTCGCAACGTGGACGCGGGCGAGGACCACGACGGAGAGACGGTGTTCACCACGGGCATCGCGGCCACCCACAAGCCCGCGGGGGGCCGGAACAGCGACAACAACCTCGTCCTGGCCGCGTTGTGCCCGCTCGGCCATCCGAACGCGCCCGGCACGCTGCAGTGCCGCATCTGCGGCGGCTACGTCGACTCGCACAACCCGCAACTGGTCAACACACCGCTGCTCGCCGTGCTGCAGACCTCGACCGGTGACCAGGTGCCGTTGACCGGCCCGGTGCTCATCGGCCGTGCGCCGTCCAACTCCGGCAACGACCTGGACGCCGAACTTCTGCGGGTGCCGAGCCCCAACCACGACATCAGCCGCACGCATGTGCGCGTCGCGCCACGTGAGTGGACCGTCGAGGTGACTGACCTCTACTCGACCAACGGGACGACGATCGTCCCCCCCAACGGGCAGCCGGTCAAACTGGAGTCCGGGCAGACGGTCGGGCTCGCCGTCGGCGGTGCGATCGATCTCGGGGACGGCCAGGTCATCGTCCTCCTGCCGCCCGTCTGACTACGTACCGGCGGACGCGGGAACGATGCGGACGCGGCCAGCTGAGCCGCGGGCGGTCGCCTGATCGCTTCGGCGTGACCCCCTCGGGGGGTGGAATAGTGCTTCCGGGGCGGTCGCCCGGGTGAGAATGCTCGGGGGCGCTCGGCCGTGCCCCTCGGACTGGCTGAGAGGTTGCATGGCGAAGCAGGGCGGAACCCGGCTCGGGGTCGGCGCGAGAACGCGTGCCCTGCTGGCCGAGCGACGCAGTGTCCGCCTCGCCGGTGGCTGGCTCCGCCGCTCCTGGGCGACGGTGCTGGTGGTCGTGATCTCGATGGCCGTGGCCTTCTTCGCCTTCGTCAACCCGGGTGAGGCAGCCACCGACCTGCATCTGGACGAGGGATCGGTCTACGTCCAGAACCAGGGGCGCGCGATGGTCGGCGGCCTCAACTACCAGATCGACCAGATCGCCGCGGCCACGTCGGTGGGCGACACGGCCACCACCCTGCTGCAGGAGGACGGCACGGTTCTGGTGAACAACGCCGGTAGTTCGACCCTGCAGATCTACGACCCCGCCACCAACACCCTGTCCAGCCCGGTGACCCCGCCGGTCGACGCGCAGCTCAGCCTCAACAACGGCGTCCTCGCGGTGACCAACCCCGAGAACGGCAAGGTGTGGTTCGGGCCCGTCGACGAGATCGCCCGGTCCGACTTCAAGGGCAACGCCGACCTCGACCTCGGCGACTGGGGCCAGGCGGTCGTCACCACTGACGGCGAGGTGATCGGCCTGAACGTCCAGGACTCCACGATCGTGCGGCCCGACGGCTCCGTGGTCGAGATCCCCTTCCAGGTCGACAGTTCCTCACCCACGGCACAGCTGTCGGCGATCGGCGACAAAGCCGTCGTCCTCGACCGGACGAGTCAGCAGATCTGGGTCGAGGGAGACCGGCAGGCGGTGACCATCAGCTCGGGCTCCACCGCACAGCTCGCCCCGCCGATGCCCAATACGCTGGCCTCGGGCCGGGGGGGCAGCGCGATCTACGCCACGCAGGCTGGGCTCAACACGATCGCGGACGGGGCGCCCGCGTCGCTGTCGGGGTCGATGGATGCCAGCCCGACCGAGCCCGTCGTCGTCAACGGGTGTGCCTACGGCGCCTTCGAGACCCGCGTCGTCAAGGTGTGCACCGGTGGCGAGCCCGAGATTCAGGACATCCCGCAGCTGCCGGCCGACGCCGATCTGCAGTTCCAGGTGAACCGCGGCATCGTCGTCCTGCAGGACGTGTCGTCCGGCATCGTCTGGCTGGTCGACAAGGACATGCTGGTGGTCGACAACTGGGAGGAGGTCGCCCCGTCCACCCAGACGAGGCAGTCCGACCCCAACCCGCCGGACGATCGCACGACGCTTCCCGATCGCACCCAGGCCAACCGGGCTCCCGTCGCCCTCGACGACCCCGACCTCGGCGCACGCGCCGGCCGGTCGACGCGCCTGTCCATCCTCGACAACGACTCGGACGAGGACGGCGACATCATCACGGTGAGCGAGGTGTCGTCCGTCGAAGGGGCGACGCTCGAGCTCACCGGCAACGGCTCCGGCCTGCAGATCACCCTGCCCGCGGACGCCACCGGCACTCACCAGTTCACCTACACGATCTCGGACGGGCGCGGGGGCACGGCGTCGGCCACGGCCACGGTCAAGGTGCTCCCGGCCGACCAGTCCGGCGGGAACACCGCGCCGGAGAACATCCGGCCCGGCGAGACCCTCATCGTGGGCTCGGGGACGACGGCCAGCAAGCGGGTGCTGCTCACCTGGCGCGATCCCGACGGCGACGACCTGGTGCTCGTCAATGCCCTGCCGGAGACGAACGACTCCGAGGACGAGGTGACCTTCACCCCCGACGGAACGGTGACGTTCCGCGACGTCGGCAAGACCACGGGGACGAAGAAGGTGCGGGTGTTCGTCAGCGACGGGACGACACAGGTCGAGGGGATCCTGCTCGTCGACGTGCGGGAGCGGGGACAGGCTCCGCCGGTCGCCAACGGCGACTTCGTCACGACCATGGTCGACAGGGAGGTCGTCGTCTCGCCGCTCGACAACGACGAGGGTAACAACCTCATGCTGACCGAGATCGATCAGTCGACGCAGGACTTCACCGTCACGCCCAACTACCCCGAGGGCACGTTCACCTTCCGCTCGTCGAGCCCGGGCACCTATTACCTGACCTACAAGGTGAACAACGGGTCGGTGTCGTCCGGGCTGATCCGCGTCGACGTCCTGCCCACCACCGACGAGAACCATGCCCCGGTCGCGCTGCGCGACGTGGCCCTCGTGCCGTTCGGCGGCTCGGTGGTGATCGACCCGCTGCTCAACGACACCGACGCGGACAACGACGTGCTGGTCGTCCAGTCGATCACCCAGAACCCGGCGGTCAAGGTCGTCATGCAGGAGCGCCACCTGCTCACCATCTCGATGGTGACGCACACCGACACCCCCATCGCCCTCACGTACTGGGTGTCCGACGGGCGCAACTCCACTCCGGGGACGATCGTCGTGTTTCCCTCGCCCGAGGCCGGTTCCCACCTGCCGCGCGCCGAGAACGACACGGTGAAGGTGCGGGCGGGTGCGACGGTCAGCGTCCCCGTGCTCGACAACGACGTCTCCCCGGTGGGTCTCGACCTGACGGTCTCCGGCCTGCCCGACAACCCGCTGGGCGATCTGGCGTGGGTCGACGGCGACTACGTGCGCATTCAGGTGCCCGCGGCGACCGCGGCGACCACGATGTCGCTGACCTACGAGATCACCGATTCGGCGGGCATGGCCGACGCGGCCACCATCTCGGTCACGGTCATCAGCGCGGACGCACAGAACGAGGCCCCGGTGCCGGAGCTGGTCACCGCCCGTGTGCTGTCGAACAGCGTGACCACCATCACGATCCCCCTGACCGGCATCGACCCGAACGGGGACGCCACACGCCTGCTGGGCCTGGGCTCCGGGCCGTCCCTGGGCCGGATAGTCGAGGTCGGCGACGGCTGGCTGCGCTACGAGGCCTATCAGGACTCGCGCGGCACCGACACCTTCCGGTACCAGGTGGTCGACTCGCTGGGGGCGGTCGGAACCGGCGAGATCCGCATCGGCGTCGCCCCGCCGTCGGACGACAACACCGCCCCGACGGGTGTGCCGGACGAGGTGACCGTGCGTCCGGGCCCTTCGCTGACGCTGCCGGTGATGGCGAACGACTACGACATCGACGGCGACCAGTTCGGCTTCCTCGACACCGACTCGCTCGACGCGGACTTCGAGGCGACCGTCACCGACGATCAGTACGTCAGCGTCGTCGCACCCTCCGAGCCGGGCGACTACGTCGGCCAGTACTACCTGATGGACAGCCGCGGTTCGACCGGCAGCGGGCTGATCTACCTGCATGTGGACGAGGACGCCCCACTGCTGGCGCCGGAGGCGAACGACGACCAGGTGGTGGTGAACGACATCATCGACCAGGAGTGGGTCGACGTCGATGTGCTGGCGAACGACTTCGACGTGGACGGTCCGCGTTCCGAACTCGTCGTCTCGCTGCCCGGCACGGGTTCGGAGGGCTCGCAGGTGGAGGCCACCGTCGTCGACGGCAAGGTCAGCGTCCACGTCAGTGACCAGATGCAACAGGTGCGCTACACGATCACCGACGCGGACGGCAACTCCGCCGAGGCGGTGATCGTCGTCCCGGGCCGCAACGACTCGGTGCCGGTGCTGGCGCTGCCGGATGCGGAGAACTCGGTCGAGGCCGGCAAGGTGCTCACGATCAACTTCGACACCATGCTGCTCGGAACGCAGGGCCGCAGCGTCCGGCTGACGAGCGCCGACACCGTGAAGGCCACCAAGGGGACGGTCAACATCCGCCCCGAGGGCATCGACTTCCAGGCCGACGTGCGGTACGCGGGGCCCGCGTCGGTGGTGTTCGAGGTGATCGACGACACCGACCCGACCGACAAGACGGCTCGCCGTGCCTACATCTCGGTGTCGATCACGGTGACCCCCGCGGACTCCGGTGACGGCTCGCAACGCGACCAGGACAGCGTCTCGAACCGCGCGCCCGAGGGCCCCAGCCAGATCACCCTCGAGGTGGGTGCGGGCGAGTCCGATCAGCAGTTCCCCCTGCGGGGGCGGTTCAGCGACCCCGAGGGCGACAACTTCTCGTTCCAGTCGTGGGAACAGGTGAGCGGCGACGGCGGGGTCTCGTGGAGCTCGTCGGTCGGCGGCGACACGATCGTCGCCCGCGGTGGCATGACCAACAAGGGCTCCCAGGTGACCCTGCGCGGGCATGTGGTGGACGCGTACGGGGCGGGCCGCGAGGTGACCGTCATCATCAACGTGATCGGCTCGACGCGTCCCCTGCCCGTGGCCCAGACCGACACGGTGGACGACGCGGACGCCGGCCGGCCCAGATCGGTGCCGGTGCTCGCCAACGACCGGTCGTACCTGGAAGGGGACCAGAGCCTCAAGGTGCTCAGCGCCCGGGTCGTCTCGGGCACCGGGTCGGCGAGCGTCAGCGGCGACAACGTCGTGGTGACCCCCGGCGACGACTTCGTGGGGACGATGACCGTCTCGTACACCATCGTGGACGCCACCGGCGACACCGCCCGGCAGGTCGACGGCGTGATCCAGCTGAACGTGCGGGCGCGCCCGAGCAAGCCGGGCGTCCCGACGATCGAGGAGGAGGGCAACAAGCAGGTCACGCTCAAGTGGACGTCGAACTCCAGCAACGGCCTTCCGGTGATCGAGCGCGTCGTCACGGCCACGGGCGCCAACGGGTCGCAGGTGGTGTTCGACGAGTGCGAGGCCAACGTCTGCACGGTCACGGGGCTGACCAACGACCTCGCCTACACGTTCCATGTGCAGGAGGGCAACGAACTGGGCTTGTCGGACGCCTCCGGTGAGTCGGCGGCGGGAACCCCGGACGTGAAACCGCCGAAGGTGTCGACCCCGACCCTGGAGTTCCCGGGTGCGAACCGGCCGGGCGAGTTGCGCCTCACGTGGTCCGCGCCGCAGTTCGAGGGCTCGGCCGTCAGCGAGTACACGATCACCTCGTCGGACGGCAGCGTGCCGACCGTCACCGTACCGGCCGGCACGACCAGCTATACCTTCACCGGGCTCACGAACTACGCCAGTTACCAGTTCACGGTCAGCGCGACGAACAAGAAGGGAACCTCCGACCCCTCCAATCCGTCCAACGTGGAGCATCCGTCGGCTGCACCACCGAGCCCGGCGGCGCCGACCGTGTACGACACGAACGACTGGTCCGGCCAGTCGCTGGACGTGCAGTGGACGGTGCCTCCTCAGCAGGGGGACCAGTTCACGGTGTACCTGGTGGCCCAGGGCGGCGGCCGCGAGATCGTGCAGCAGGTGGACGCGGGCAGCGGTGGCGGTACCACGCGGATCACGGGTCTGTCGCGGCGAACGGAGTACCGGGTGTTCGTGCGCATCACCACGCGGGGTGGCACCACCGACGGCCCGTCGTCCAGTTCGGTGACCACGACGGCCGCGCCGGAGAACCCGGCCACGGGTACGATCTCGGCGAGCGCGCCCGACACGATCACGTTCACCCTGGGCGGCAACTCGGGCCAGGACTGGGACTACGCGCTCGTGGAGCTGGTGGGCACGGGGCAGCAGCCCGTCTCGTTGCAGCCGGGCGAGAGCCACAGGTTCACGGTGAGCGACTACTACACGGACTTCCACGTGAGGACCACGGCGGTGGCGTCGGCGAACTCGGGTCCCAAGACCGGCGCGACGTGGGACTCCGAATCAGCGCGTGCCTACGGGACGCCGACGATCGGCGTCACACATGTCGGTTACACAACGGACAACAAGGCCGTGTTCCGGGTCGGCAGCGTCCAGGCGAACGGCACCAACTGGCAGATCACGACGCCGGCGGGCGGCTGGGAGGGCCAGGAGTTCGAGGTCGAGACCGGTGGCAAGCAGGTCTCCACGACCGTGGAGGTGTGCGACACCGGCCACTCCGGCAACTGCTCCACCGCCACCGCGACGGCCAAACCGGCCCTGGCGGCGTCCGGAGGCAAGTCGGGCGCCCTGACGATCACCATCAACGACACCTCCGCACCGACCTGGGCCTGCTCCGTGGGCGGTTGGAGCGGGAACGTGGCGAGCGGCTCCGAGCAGAAGATCACGGTCACCCCGACCCCCGAGGCCGGCAAGCAGACCCTCACGTGCAACGTCCCCTGGACCGATCGTGAGCACAGCGTGGACGTGACCTTCTCATGACCCCGCACACCCTCACCCATGGACGAGAAGTAGGAGAACGATCCCCATGGCCATGACCATCGACCAGGCCCACTGGTTCGCAGACACCTTCGCCAGCGTGGTCCGCAACGTCGAGCGCGCGATCATGGGCAAGACCGAGGCCGTGCGGCTGGCGGTGACCTGCCTGCTCGCGGAGGGGCACCTGCTGCTGGAGGACTACCCCGGCACCGGCAAGACGACGCTGGCCCGCGCGCTCGCCCAGAGCGTCCAGGGCCAGTCGAGCCGCATCCAGTTCACCCCCGACCTGCTGCCGTCCGACGTCACCGGCGTCACGATCTACGACCAGAAGACCGGCGACTTCGAGTTCCACGCGGGGCCGATCTTCGCGAACATCGTGCTCGCCGACGAGATCAACCGCGCCTCGCCCAAGACGCAGTCGGCGCTGCTCGAGGTGATGGAGGAGAGCCGGGTGACCGTCGACGGCCACCCCTACCCGGTGGGCGCGCCGTTCATGGTGATCGCCACCCAGAACCCGATCGAGCAGGCGGGCACTTACCGGCTGCCCGAGGCCCAGCTCGACCGCTTTCTCATGAAGACCACGCTCGGGTATCCCGACCGCGACGCCACTCTGCGCATCCTGGCGACGGGCGGGACGCGTCCCCGGTCGGCCGCCTTGGCCGCCGTCATCACCACCCAGGCGGTCACCGAGATGAGCCAGTTGGCGTCCTCGGTGCACGTGGAACCTGCGGTGTTCGACTACATCGCGCGCGTGGTCGAGGCGACCCGCGTGGCCGACGACGTGCGTCTGGGGGTCTCGGTGCGCGGTGGGCTGGCGCTGGTGCGCTGCACGCGCGTGTGGGCGGCCTCACAGGGGCGTCACTTCGTCGTCCCGGACGACATCAAGATGCTCGCCGTGCCCTGCCTCGCCCACAGGCTGATCCTCGATCCCGAGAGCGAGTTCAACGGGGTCACCGGCGAGCAGGTGATGGCGCGGGTGATCGGCAGCGTCCAGCCGCCCACCGAGCGGGCAGTGAGCTGAGCGGGTCCATGGCGCAGAGCACGTTCCCGGGCACCACGTTCCCCGACACCGCATTCCCGGATGCCGTGCCGGTGGACGCCGCCGAGCGCTGGCGGGTCCCCGAGGCCGTGGCGGCCCCGGACGTCTCCCGGGTGACGATCGTCGGGGCTCGCGTGAGCGACGCGCTCGGGATGCGTCCCGCGGGCTGGGCGGTGGCGGGCGTCGTCGTCCTCGTGGTGGTGCTCGGATGGACGCTGCGCTGGCAGGAACTCCGCCTGGTCGCGGTCTTCGCGGGGCTCGTGCTGGGTGTCGCGCTGTTGTTCACGATCGGCCATCCCAGTTTCCAGGTCGACCTCCACGTGCCCGACCGGCGCGTGGTGGTGGGCGAGGTGGCCTCCGGCGGCCTGCGCCTGGTCAACACCGCGAACCGGCGCAACCTACCCGCCCGTATCGATCTCCCGATCGGCGATCGGGTGGCCTCGTTCGACGTCCCCAGCCTTGCCCCGGGGGGATCGAGCGTCGACGAGTTCACGATTCCGACCGATCGGCGCTGCGTCCTGACGATCGGTCCCGCGCAGTCGATCCAGGGCGACCCGTTCTCGCTCACCGGACGCCAGACCGAGTGGACGACGACCGTCGAGGTCTTCGTCCACCCCCGCACGGTGCCGCTGGCCGGGCGGCAGACGGGCTTCGTCCACGATCTGGAGGGGCATTCGAGCACGCGCACGGCGGCCAGCGACATGAGCTTCCAGTCGCTGCGCGAGTACGCGCCCGGGGACGATCGGCGGCAGGTGCACTGGCGTAGTTCGGCGCACATCGGCAAGCTCATGGTGCGCCAGTTCGAGGAGACTCTCCAGTCACGCGTCGCGCTCGGTATCGACCTTGCCGCGGTCTCGTACCTGGGCGCCGACGACTTCGAACCGGCCGTCAGCGTGGTCGCCTCGCTGGCTCTGCAGGCCGTGCGCGAGCAGAATCCGCTGACCCTGTTCCATAACGCCGAGGCGATGCCCGCGGTCAGCGGCCCTCGCGCTCTGGACGAGTTGTCGCGCCTGGAACGCCGGTCGCGTACCGATCTGCAGACCCTCGCCAGCACGATGATGCGGCTCGATCCCCAGGCGTCGGTGGTCATGCTCGTGACCGGGGCGGGCAACACCCTCGACACTCTGCGCCGCGCCTGCGCGGTGTTCGACCTCGACACCCGCGTGGTCGGCATCCAGGTCGATCCGGCGGCCCGGATCATGGTGCGCAACGTGGCCAACGTGTCACTGGTGCGGATCGCCGAGTTGTCGGAGTTGCCGCGAGCGATGAGACGGGCGATGCCGTGATCGCCGCGCACGAGGACGGAGCGACCGGGCTTCGACCGTCAGCGCTGACCGGGCCCGTCGAAGCGGTCGGCGCCCGACGGGCCCGGCCGTCGTCCGCGGCCGGTGCTGTGGCGCGTCTGCCCCTGTACCTCGATGCCATCGGCCTGGCCGCGCTGGCCGTCGCCCTGGTGATCGTCCTGCTGCCCGCCTACGGCAACGGCTGGGTCTGGGTGACTGTGCTCGGGGGCACCGCGCTCGGCATGGGACTCGCCCTGATCAGCGCGAGAAGGCGCTGGAACGCGTCCCTCACCGCCCTGGTCGGCATCGGCGCGTGGTTCGTCCTCGGGAGCCCGCTCGCGATGCCGGATTCCGCGATCGGCTTCGTCGTCCCGACCCTGCGCACCTTGGAGGGGCTCGCGACCGGTCCCGTGACCGCCTGGCGCGACATGCTCACGATCGCCCCGCCGCTCGGCACCACCTGGAACCTCATGACGGTGCCGCTGCTGCTGGCGCTGGTGTCCGGGCTGCTCGGCACGACGATCGCCCGCCGCTCGTCGGCCCCGACGCTGGCCTGGGTGCCGTCCCTGGCCGCCTGTCTGATCGGCTTTCTGCTGGGCACCCATCACAGCGTCGCCCCGCTGGCGGTGGCCATCGGCATAGCTGTGGTCGTGCTCGTCTGGACGACCGCGCAGCGCGCCCGGGCCCGCACCACCCTGGTGCGCACCGCATCGCGCCGGCGGCTGCCCAACGGTCTCACGGGGGCGCTCGTCCTGGCTGTGTGCACGGCCCTGACCGTGGCCGCTGCGCCCTTCGTCGATCCCCAGGAGTCGCGTGTCGTCCTCCGCGAGCTGGTCGAACAGCCCCTCGACGTGCGCGACTACGCGTCCCCGCTCCAGGGTTTCCGGGCCAACATCAGTGAGCACGAGAACGACGTCATCATGACCGTCGACGGGGCTCCGGCGAGCGGGGTGATCCGCGTCGCCACGCTGGACGCCTACGACGGCCTCACCTACAACGTGTCGAACGCCGACGTGGGGTCGCAGATCGAGTTCCTGCCGGTCGGGGCGCGCATCGAGGACCCGACGGTCGGTGAGCACCACACCGTCGCCGTGACGATCGGCGACTACAGCGGCGTGTGGCTGCCCAACACCGGTGCGACGCTCGACGTCGAGTTCCTCGGGGACCACGGCGTCGACCTGTCGGACAGCTTCTACCACAACATGGGGAGCGGGACGAGCATCGTCACCGCCGGGCTGACCAGCGGTGACAGCTACGTGCTGGAGGCCGTGTCGCCCGCAACCCCGACCGAGGCCGAGATCAGGGACGCCGCCGCCGGTTCGGTGACGCTGCCCGAACCGGGCGATGTCCCCGACCGGGTGCGCGACCTGGCGGCCGTGTGGACGAGCGGGGCGTCCAGCGCCGGGGATGCGGCGCTGATGCTTGCCGACCGCCTCTCGACCACCGGGTGGTTCAGCCACGGGGTGGGGCAGGACGCCACTCCGTCGCTGCCCGGCCACTCGTTCTCGCGGCTGTCCACCCTGCTCGCCGACGAGGAGCAGATGGTCGGGGACGAGGAACAGTACGCCGTCGCGATGGCACTCATGTGCCGGGTGCTCGGCATCCCGGCGCGTGTCGTCTACGGCTACACCGTGCCCGAGGGCGGGAGCGGGGAGGTGCACGGCTCCGACGTCGGCGCCTGGACCGAGGTGTACCTCGACGGCCTGGGCTGGGTGATGTTCGACCCGACCCCGGCGCACGACCGAGTGCTGAAGCAGTACGACGACAGTGAGAACCCCCAGACCCGCCCGCACGTGGAGAATCCTCCGCCCCCGCCTGAGCGTCCCGAGGAACCGCCGTCTGACAACCGGATGCCTGTCGACCCGGCGCCCGTGCCCGAGGAGAACGACCGCATCGATCTGGGGCAGGTGCTCGGGTTCACGGCAGTGGTAGGGCTGCCCGTCGTCATCCTGCTGGGGCCGATCGCGCTCGTGCTCGGGCTCAAGCATCGTCGCCGGAAGATGCGCATGAACGCGCCGGAACCCGCCGGACGCGTGGCCGGGGGCTGGGCGGAACTGCTCGACCAGGCGCGCGACCTCGGTACCACGATGTCGCCCTCGGCCACCCGCACCGAGCAGGCGGAAAGGCTCGCGGGCACGTACGGCAGGCTGGAGCAGTCGATCGACACCATCCGTCTCGCACGGCAGGCGGACGCGTCCACCTTCGCGCCCGATCCGGTGAGCCCGGAGCAGGCCGCGTCCTTCTGGGAAGGCGTCGATCAGGCCATTCGCGGGCTGCGTGATTCCGTGACGCGCAGGCGGGCCGTCTGGGCCAGGCTGTCCCCGCGCTCGTTCCGGACGTTCCGATAGTGTTCGCACGGGATACCGGGATGGCAGCGAGGGAGGCGCCCAGATGAGCCAATCGGCGGCGGGTGGCATCGTCGTCGCCCCACTGGGTGCCCGATTCGGGGCCGCTTTCGTCGATCGTCTCGTGCCGGGAGCGCTCGTCGGGCTGTGGGCGTGGCTTTTCGCCGGGCTGCAGCTGGGGGGTTGGCTCATCTACAGCGTCGCCTTCGCGATCGGGCTGTTGGGCTGGGTCATGGCGCAATGGTGGCTGTACGCGGTACGCCGTGCCGGGCTCGGGTTCAGGCTCTTCGGCCTGGAACTGGTCGGTCTCAAGGACGGTCGGCCGATCGGCTGGGGCCGGATGTGCCTGCGGACGCTGATCTCGCACGCGCTGTGGGCGTTCGTCGTGCCGGGCGTGATCATGGCGGTCTTCCTGGTCGTCCAGGAGCGCAGGCAGGGATGGCCCGACCTCGCGGTCGGGTCGCTGGCGATCGCCCGCCGTGCGAGGACCCCCCAACCGGCGATGGCCCCGGCGTCGGCCATTCGTCGAGGCAACTCGACTGTGGGGCTGCCACCGCACCTGCTGTCGAACGCGTTCGCGGCGCAGCCCGATTACCCAGCACCGTCATCGCCCATCGACCACGCGCCGATAGACCACACACCGGTCGGGCAGGCGCTGATCGGCCCGGCACCGGTGAGCCAGGCATCCCCGGGCCAGGGGGCTCCGGGGCAGATGCCGACGGGACAAGCGCCGACAGGGTGGGGTCCGGTGGGCCAGGGACAGACGGGCCAGTCGGCGTGGGCGCCGCCGGTGGCACCCACCGGGCAGGCGCCTGCCTACCAGCGGCCGGGCGAGGCGTCGTCCTACCTGGCGTCGCCGTACCAGCAGCCCTCCCCGTCGGCACCGCCGTACCAGCCGGGCCCGGCGTCCACCCAGCAGTTCCAGCCGGGGTCGGCGTCCGCGCAACAGCCCTATGCGGCGTATCAGCAGTCGCAGCCTCCCCAGCAGGGGTGGCCCTATCCGCAACCCGCCCAGCCGCAGCCGTATCAGGCGGTGCAGGCGTATCAGCCCCCGCAACCGATGCCGCCCGGCCTGCAGCCGCCCGGTCAGCAGGGGGCCGTCCCCCCGCCGCCGCAACCGGGAAACGTACAGCCGCCCTTGCGCATCAAGCCTCGTCAGGCCCCGAGCGACGACATCGACGGCACGCGGTTGGTGGCGGCACCGGGCCGCGGGACGCGTCCGGCGACCGAGGGGTGGCATGTGCGGCTCGACGACGGCCGCGACATCCCGGTGAAGACCCTCGTGCTGATCGGCCGCAACCCGCAGCCCAGGCCCACCGAGCAGGACGCCACTCTCGTCCAGGCGGGCGAACCGGCGAGGACCGTCAGCAAGACCCATCTGGCCCTGGGCGTCGACTCCAAGGGCATGTTCGTGCTCGACCGGGGCTCGACCAACGGCACCGCGTTGATGACGTCCTCGGGAGCCCTCGAACCGTGTGCGGCGAACGCGATGGTGCGCCTGCACGAGGGGCAGGTGGTGTCGTTCGGGGAGCGGCAGTTGCAGGTGCTGCGCTACCCGGCGTCGTCCTCGCGTTCCTGAGCGGCCGTTCCGCCCGAGCGAAGGCCCGTCCTGGGTATCCGGCGTCGTTTCTCGCGATCGGATCCCGGTTTGCGGCCCGCGCGGCCCGGTCATGTGCGCCGGGCGTGACTCAGTTCCTTCAATCTCCGTTGAGGCTTTCCCGTATTCTCTGTGGCTACGCCAGATGCATTTGGCCAGTAGCTGACACGACGAATTGAAGGAACTGTGTCACGCTACTGGCCGTCGCGTTCTGGAGGAATGTCGATGCGGCTGAAGTTCAGGTGCGACCGGCTGGCAGTGGGGCCGCGTTGGCCCTGGTAGTGCGAGCCTGTGGTGGCCGACCCGTACGGGTGATCGGCGGCCGAACTCAGGCGGAAGAAGCACAACTGGCCGACCTTCATCCCGGGATACAGCTTGATCGGCAGGGTGGCCATGTTCGACAGCTCCAGTGTCACGTGGCCCTGGAACCCGGGGTCGATGAACCCGGCGGTGGAATGGGTGAGCAGGCCAAGCCGACCGAGGGACGACTTGCCCTCCAAGCGCGCGGCGATGTCGTCCGGCAGCGTCACGTATTCGTAGGTGGCGCCGAGAACGAACTCGCCGGGGTGAAGGATGAACGGGTCAGTTCCCGAGGGCGAGACCATGCGGGTCAGCTCCGACTGGTCGGTGGCCGGGTCGATCGCGTCGTACCGATGGTTCTCGAAGATGCGGAAGTACCTGTCGAGCCGGACGTCGACGCTGGCCGGCTGCACCATGGTGGGGTCCCACGGGTCGAGGCGAACCCGTCCAGCATCGATTGCGCTGATGATGTCGTGATCGGACAGGAGCATGTGCGCCAATCTAGCCGACCGGGCAGTGGCCGACGGCAGGGTCGGGATGTTGCCCGGGACGGCAGGGGTACGCCGGCTGGATAATGGACGCGTGCAGGGATGGCGTCCCCAGGGCAACGAGGTCGAGCCCGCTGCGGCGGGAATGGATCCCTCCGGCCTGCTGGCTGCGGTGGGTGAGGCGGAGGCACGTGGTGGACGCTGGCAGCTGGCCTGCTGGCGGGGCGCGCGCTGCGTGGTGGACCGATCGTCCCATGCGACCGGGCCGGATCTGTTCTGGCTGTGGTCGGCGTCCAAGCCCTTCATGACCGTGCTCACCTGGCAACTCGTCGAGGAGGGCGTGCTCGGCCTCGACGACCGGCTGACGCGCTGGTGGCCCGAGTTCACCGGGCGGGGCAAGGATGCGGTCACGATCCGGCACGTGCTGCAACATCGCTCGGGGCTGCCCACGGGCCCGGGCGGCCCTCTGGCTGATGCGCTTGTGATGCATGACTGGGCAGCCTCACGGCGCCGCTACGAGCGGGCACGACCGCGTTGGCAGGCCGGGCGAAAACCCGCGTACGAGTATTTGTCCTACGGGTTCCTGCTGGGCGAGGTGATCCAGCGCGCCACCGGACGAGCCGTCGGCGACCTGGTGCGCGAGCGCATCTGCGTCCCCCTCGGGCTGGCCGACACGTTCCTCGGGCTGCCCGAGCCCCTGCTGACTCGCGCGGTGCCGTTGCGTGTGGCCGAGCCGGGCGGCGTGGTCGTCGAACGTGTCGTCAATTCGCCTCGGACGCGCACGGCCGTGATTCCGGCCGGAGGGGTGTCGTCGACGGCCGCCGACCTGGCCCGGTTCTACCGTGACCTGGTCGCGTGTGCGGCGGGCGAGGGTCGCCTGCTGACCGGGGGTTCGTTGGCTGCGGCTCGCGCCCCGAGCACGGCGGACGACGAGATCGACGGCCTGCTGCGCTACCACATGAACTGGTCGCAGGGTTTTCAGTTGGGCGGTCCGGCGGTCGGACGCCCGGCGATCGAGCCGATGGGGCATACCTCGAGCCGGGCGACTTTCGGACACAACGGCAGTGGGGTCTGCATCGGCTGGGGTGACCCGACCTCCGGGCTCGCCGTCGGGTACACGTGCAATCTGATGCGAGGCCCGAGGCGGGACGCAGCCATGATGGGACGGCTCGCGGACGCGCTGCTGGGGGCGTGCCGGTGAGGCCCGGCATGTGTGATCTGTGGCGTTGGACGGTGCCAGGGCATGGCGGAGACGCGACAGCTCTTCGGCCGCAACGGCATCGGCATCTTCCCGGTGCAACTTCTCAGGCGGCCGGTTGCGGAGTCGGCACTCGTCGACGCGATCGCTCTGGTCAGTCGCGAGAGGGCACGGGCTCGCGGACGATGACGTACCGCCAGACGCCATGGACGAGCACGATGCCGCTGACTGCCAGCGCCACCCATCCCACGGCGGCGGTGACGATCGCGCTGACGGGGTCGATCGGCACGGGGGAGCCGTAGAGCTCCCGGTGAGCGGTGAACGCGTCGAAAGCGATGTATGCGGGCAGCGCGACGCACGCCGACACCGCGAGAAGGCCTCCATGACGACGGGCGGCGTGAATCCCCGACAGCAGGGCGCTGGCGGCGGCTCCGGCGACGACGTAGAAGGCCGTCTCAACGGCCATGCTGCCGATGTCGACGAACGACTCGACATCGGCGTCGGCCGGGTTCTGGAGATCGATGGCGAGTCTGTCGTAGACGCCGGCGTGGAGATCGGCCAGGTAGTAGGCGAGCACCGCTGGAGCGTAGAAGGCCACGCCCCGGAGGAATCCGTCCTTCCACGACCGGCCCGGCCAGGTGGCGATCAGGCCGGCCGCGAGCCATCCCCAGGTCGTGCCGAGAACCTTCGACACGTAGGCGGCTGTCTCACCGCCCAAGCCGTGATTGACCGCCGAGGTCAGCCACCCGAACATCGCGCCGCACACGAGGGCAGGCGCGGTCCTGACGAGGGTGGATCGGGTCGACGAAGTCATGGCGCCATCCAGAGGCAGGAATGTGCTGGGGAGGAACGAGGCTCACCGTAGCATCCGGGTGAGTGGTACTCAGCCGCGCCGGACGCGTTCGGTGGATTCCCTCAACGACAGCGTGAATCCCAGCTCGATGGTCCGGGGCTGGTCATCGTCCCCGAGGACGAGTTCGGTGGCCAGTTCGCCGGCCTGCACGGCGTCCATGGCCACCGATGTCAGGGGAGGGACGGCGTCGCGCACCGAGTCGATGTCGCCGAAGCCTGCCAGCCCCACGTCACGTGGGACGCGCAGGCCCGCTTCGCGCAGCCGCCTCATGGCGCCGAGGGCCATGAGGTCGTTGACGGCGAAGAAGACGTCGGGCAGCGGCCACGCGTCGAGCAGGTCGCCCATCACCGCGTACCCGCTTTCGCGGGTGTAGTCCCCGCGCACGCGCGTGAGGACGCGTCCGCCCAGTTCGCCGACCGTCGAGATGAAGCTCTCGGTGCGTTGCACCGACGTCGGCTGCTCGTCGGGGCCCGAGATCACCGAGAAGGTGCGATGCCCCAGGTCGAACAATGCCGTGGCCAGGGCGGCAGCACCACTGTGGTTGGGCAGTAGCAGGTTGCTGACCCCGGGCACCTCGGCCCCGACCGTGCTGATGCGCGCGCCGGTCGCCGCGAGCCGCCGCAGCGACTCGGCGAGATCGGGAAGGGCCGGGTCGCCGGCCCATACACCGCCCGCCAGGATGAGTGCCCGCACCCGCTGGCCCGCCATGAGGTCGACGACGGGCGCCTTCGCCGAGGCCATCAGGCCCGTGGACGACAGGGTCACGATGCAGCCGTAGCGGGACGCGGCGCTGGTCACTCCAGCCGCGACGGACGCGAAATAGGGGTCGGAGATGTCGTTGACCAGCAGCCCGACGTTCGACGAGTGGCCGCGGGCCATGGTCTGGGCGGCGGCGTGCGGCAGATAGCCGAGTTCGTCCGCGGCGGCCGCCACCCGCTCCCGGAGCTCCGGGCGGACGCTGCGCCCGGGTGACCCGTTGAGCGCCCGGGAAGCCGTCGCCAGGGAGACACCCGCGCGGCGTGCCACGTCGCTGAGGGTGATCACTTCTCAGCCGCCCCCGCAAGGATCGCTGCGCTGGCCGAACACCCGATGCGTGTCGCGCCCGCCTCGATCATGGCGATCGCGGTGGCGTAGTCGCGGATGCCGCCGGAGGCCTTGACCCCGAGCTGGCCGCCGACGGTCTGCGCCATCAGCTGGACGGCGTGGACGCTGGCCCCACCCGCGGGGTCGAATCCGGTCGAGGTCTTGACGAAGTCCGCGCCGGCGCGCTCTGCGGCCTGGCAAGCCGAGACGATCTCGTCGTCCGACAGCTTCGCGGACTCGATGATCACCTTGAGCACCCCGGGGACCTCGGCCTTGACCCGTGCGATCTCGGCTGTGAGGTCGTCGAGTCGCCCGGCGCGCAGCAGGCCGACGTCGATCACCATGTCGACCTCGTCCGCGCCGTGGGCGACTGCCTCGCGGGCCTCGGCCGCCTTGACGGAAGGAGTGTGCTTGCCGGAGGGGAAGCCGCAGACGACCGCGAGCTTGACCTCGCCGAGATCGGCCGCGACGGGAAGCATGCTGGGCGACACGCAGATCGACCAGGTGCCGAGCCGCACCGCCTCGGCTGCCAGGGATGCCACGTCGTCCGCCGTGGCATCGGGACGCAGCAAGGTGTGGTCGAGGTACTTCGCGAGCTGCGCGGGGGTGAGGTCCATGTCGCTCCTTCGGTCGGGCACTGACCAAGCCTAGTTCCCAGGGGCCCGTAAACTGGGCCGGCCAGTCTTGCGTCCCACAAGCTTTCGCAGGTGCGGGTTTGCGGTTGCTGCGTGAGGGGATTGCAGACAGGGTGTCGATAGCGCTAACATCTCTTTGTGTTAGCGCTATCGACGATGTGGCGCTTACGGTCATACAGAGCAACGGAGCTAATCATGACTGACATACAGACTTCGCTTCCGGACGATGCCGCTCAGGCGCCACTGAAGAACACCAGACGAGCGGCGATCGGCGCTGCGGTCGGAAGTGCCATCGAGTGGTACGACTACAGCCTGTACGGGGCGGCCGCCGCACTTATTTTTAACCACCAGTTCTTTGGCACTGGGTCTCAAGTAGGTGGCCTGCTTGCCGCCTTCGCGACGTTCGCGGTCGGATACCTCGCACGGCCGCTGGGCGGAATATTCTTCGGGCATCTCGGTGACAAGGTCGGCCGAAAGCCGGTCATGGTCCTCACGCTGGTCCTGATGGGTCTGTCAACGACGCTGGTCGGTTTCCTCCCCACGTATGCCACGGTGGGCGCGGTGGCTCCCGTCCTGCTCATCTCGCTCCGCATTCTTCAGGGGCTAGGCGCAGGTGCCGAATATGCGGGAGCGGTGACCCTGTCGTCGGAGTCCGCGCCTGCCCGGCACAGAGGTTGGTACGCGTCGTGGTCGCCAGCAGGTGTCTGGATCGGCTCGGCCATCGGGTTGTTCGCATTCCGTGTCTCACTGTCCCTTACGGGTGACAAGTTCGAGGTCTGGGGCTGGCGCATCCCGTTCCTGGTTTCCGCGCTGCTCCTTGTTGTTGCCTTCCTCATCCGGGAGCATGTCCAGGAGACCAAGGCGTTCGAAGAGGTCAAGAAGGCTCGTGAGGAAGGAACGACGCAGGACAATGTTCCGCTCGTGAGCCTGCTCCGGTCTGAGAAGAGGCGCTTGTTCACCGCTCTGGGAACGAACTTCATCCTGACCGGCTATTCCTATATCTCCCAGACGTGGATCCTCAGCTACCTCACGAACGACATCAAGATGGCGGCGGGGATATCGCTAGTGATCCAGGCTGTACTTCTTACTGTTGGAGCGGTGACGGTGCTGTGCTTCGGACGAGTCAGCGACACGTTCGGGCGTCGGCGTCTCTTCTTGTGGGCGGCTGGTCTGGGAGTGCTGTGGCCGTTCCCAGTCTTTGCGATCATCGATCTGAAAAACCCTGTGCTGACGACTTTGGCCCTTCTGGTTTGCTTTGCTGGATCGGTCGCCGCAACATACGCGGCGCAGGCGGCCATGCTGCCGGAACTGTTCCCCTCGGCTCTGCGGTACTCGGGCATCGCCTTCGCACGAGAGGTGTCCGGCGCCTTGCTGGGTGGCACAACTCCCCTTATCGCCACCGCTCTTCTGGCCTGGGCCGGGCACTGGTGGCCCGTCGCGACGTGGATGGTTGTCATGGCCACAGTGGCCTTCGCCTGTGCGTGGTATTCGAAGAAGTTCCGGCGCGACGATGAGCAGTGGAACGATGCGTCCTTCCTGAATGGCGGAGTCGAAGCATCGAAGGAGGTCGGCTGACATGGAGCTTCATGCACGCTACTTCGAGGACTTCGAAGTGGGGGAACGCGTCGAGTGCGGCTCCCGCACGATCGGGGAGGCCGAGGTCGCGGCGTTTGCGGGTCTGACCCAGGACTTTCACCCGGCTCACATGGACGTAGTCTTCGCCACGAAAGAATTCGGCGGACGCCTCGTTCACGGCGCGCTAACTTTTTCGGTCGTCGTCGGGCTGACGGTGGAGTACAACCCCTTGGCCTTCGCGTACGGCTATGACCGCATTCGATTCCCCAACGCCATGAAATGTGGTGACACGATCACCGCCGTCTCGGAGGTCGTGTCGACCCGAATTCACGAGAAATCCGGTCGTGGCCTGGTGGTCAAGCGGTACACGGGAACCAATCAGGAGGGGCTGACTGTGCTGTCGTGTGAGCACACATTGGCAGTCGCCCGCCGTGGTACATCCGCCTGAGAGGGTGGAGGGCTGCGCTCCTTCGTGTGCGAGGTGCGAGCCGCGCATCGCACCGGTGAAGACAACGGATCAGAAAGGACGGGTTGGGGAATGTCAGTGACTATGGGTCTACCGGCCGGGGCATTGGATGGCATCAAGGTCGTGGACTGCAGCGTAGCGATGTCCGGGGCGTTCGCGACGCAGAGAATGGGCGATCTCGGCGCCGATGTCGTCAAAGTCGAACCTTTGAAGGGGGAATGGCAGCGATATGCGGCAGCCGGTGGAGCCCAAGGCAATCGTATGAATGTCTCCTTCTTGTCGCTCAATCGAAACAAGCGATCCATCGCGTTGAACCTCAAGTCGCAGAAGGGACGCGACATCGTCTACGAGATGGTGGCCGACGCCGATGTTTTCCTGCAGAACTATCGTCCGGGCGTCGCGGCGCGACTCGGTGTGGACTATGAGACGCTCAGGCAACTCAATCCCAAACTTGTCTACGTATCGATATCGGGCTACGGGGAAGACGGTCCCTATGCACATAGGCCGGGGCAGGACATGATCCTCCAGGGAATGTCTGGGCTCATGATGTGTGCCGGCCGCAGGTCAGACCCACCCGTTCCTGCAGGGATATTCCTTGTTGACTCTCTCACCGCCAGCGCGGCTTTCGAAGGTGCCATGGCGGCACTGATCTGCCGTGGTCGAACAGGAGTCGGCCAACTGGTGAAGGTAAACATGTTGGATACGATGGTCGCTATTCAGCAGCAGGAGATTTCCGTCTTCACTGTCGGCAAGAAGCCTCAGCAGCGTACTGACGAGCCCCATGCTCACTGTTATATCCGAGCTCCCTATGGGGTTTTTGCGACGGCAGATGGGTACATCGTCGTGGCCATGGCCCGATTGAAAGAACTGGGGGCGGTCGTGGGCGAGCCTGCGTTCGAGCAGTTCGACGAGGAGGTCGATGGTTGGGCTCGCCGGGATGAGATCCACCGGATGCTATCCGACCGGTTGGTCACGCGTACGAGCGACGAGTGGCTTATGGATCTGGAAGCTGCCGGGGTCTGGTCGGGACCGGTGTACGGGTTCGCGGACCTACTGGAAGATCCCCAGGTCAAGCACAATGGCTCGTTCATCACCTACGACCACCCGACCGAGGGGACTGTGACCGTTCCTGGCTACCCGTATCAGTTCTCCGCGACGCCGCCTGAGGTGCGCAGGGGAGCCCCGCTGGTCGGCCAGCACACAACGGAGGTTCTCCGGGGGCTTGGCCGGTCCGAGACGGAGATCGAGGGCCTCCTCGGCGAGGGTGTGGTGGCCCAGGAGGAACTGTGAGTTCATACACGGGACTCACCTGGGATCACCCCCGTGGTTACCAGCCGCTCGTGGCCGCCGAGGAGGTGTGGCCGGGGCTGATCACCTGGCACACGCACTCTCTCGAGGGTTTCGAGTCCAAGCCCGTCTCAGAGCTGGCCAGCGCATACGACCTGCTCATGATCGATCACCCGCACGTCGGGGAAGCGAGCGCACAGAGGGCGCTCCTCCCCATGGACGAACTGATCGACCCGGAAACCCTGCGACGGCTTCGCGAGGACGCGGTGGGGGCCTCGTTCGATTCTTATGTGCTCGACGGGCACGTGTGGGCTCTGCCCGTGGACGCCGCTTGCCAGGTGGCGGCCCTGGCCCCAGGGCGCATGGACCCTCGCGAACTGCGCGCCTGGGCACTCCGGCCTCCCTCATGGCAGGTGTTGGCGGACGAATGCCAGCGGCCCAGCGGCCGGATGAGCCTGCCGCTGGCCGGCCCTCACGCGTTGCTCGCCTGGGCATCCGTCTGTCGATCCAGGGGGGTTCCCTTGGTGGACGCGAGGGGCTATGTGGCTCCGGAGTCGCTCGGCGTCGAGTGCCTGGAACTCCTGGCCCGGGTGGTCTCCTGCTGCGACGCGGAGGCCCTGTCGGACAATCCCATCGGGCTTCTGGATCGTGTGGCAAGGGGGTATCTGGACTACTGCCCGGCGGTCTTCGGCTATGTCACCTACGCGTGTCAGAACGACGTCGTCTTCCTCGATGCGCCGAGGTGGAGCGACCTGTCGTGCAGCGGATCCACTCTAGGAGGTGTCGGCGTGGCCATCAGCAGCCGCGTGACGGATCCTAGTGCCCTTGTCGACTATGTCTTGTGGCTCACCAGCGAGGCGGCGCAACGCACGTTCCTGCCCGACCACGGCGGTCAGCCTATGAGGGAGTCGGCCTGGGGGGACGAGCGGGTGAACGACCTGAGCAACGACTTTTATTCAGGGACACTTCGAACGTGCCGATCTGCCTGGGTCCGTCCGCGCTGGGCTGGGTTCAGCCCCGTGCAAGAAAGAGCGTCTGCCGAAGTGAGAGCGTATTTGATGGCAGGAGGGGACGTAAGGGCGACCGTGCGTGGGGTCAGGGATCTCCTGCTTGACGGTTCCCGCACGATATCAGGCGGTCGGCGGCCCAGCGGGCGCGCCGCACAAGGGGTTCGGGAGGCGGATCGATAGTGCGGTTCTGTGGCTCAGGACAGGTACCACTTGACGAGTTCAGCGCGTGGCTGGGAAGTCGCGACGGCGTCCGGTTCGATTCGTACGAGCGGTTGTGGCAGTGGTCGGTGGACGATGTGGAGCGGTTCTGGGCGCGTCTCGTGGAGTTTTACGAATTGCCCCTTCGAGGGGATCTCGGAAAGGTCCGTACCGCCGGGGCCATGCCGCGATGTGTGTGGTTTCCGGATGCGTACATCAATTGGGCGGAGGTGATTCTGACCCCGGCCGTGGATCAGCGGATGAAAGACCGGCCTGCAATCATCGGATATGACGAGAACCTGACCAACTCGGTGCTGACGTGGGCACAACTGAGCCAGCAGGTCGCGTCGTTGGCCGCTGCCCTGCGTGACCTGGGCGTGGCCAAGGGCGATGTCGTCGCAGGTGTCCTCACCAACTGCCCCGAGACGGTCGTCTCGTTGTTGGCCACCGCCTGCATCGGAGCAGTGTGGGCGGTCTGTTCACCCGAATACGGATACCAGGGTGTCGTGAACCGGATGGGACAGCTGTCCCCGAAGGTGCTGATCGGGGTCGACGCCTATGAGTACGGCGGGCATCGTTGGGACCAGCGCGGCCAACTTGAGCGTGTAGCGGACGCGTTGCCCAGCTTGCGGACCAAGATCGTCGTTTCCCGGACGGGGAACGACACCTCATGGGAAGGGTGGTCCCGTTTCACGGATCTGGTGACGGACCTCGCGTCTCCTTGCTATGCAAACACGGCGTTCAATGATCCCCTGTGGGTCCTGTTCACCTCCGGGACCAGCGGACAGCCGAAGGGAATAGTCCACACTCATGGCGGAATGGTTCTTGAGGGACTGAAGACAAACAGCCTTCATCGTGGGCTCACGCCGGGTGATCGCTACTATGCGGCGGGGAACACGTCGTGGGTCATCTGGAACCAGTTGGTGCTCTCGATGCTGACTGGCGCGACCATTGTCACGTATGACGGATCGCCGAAATACCCCGATGTGTTGCGCCACTTCGAGGTCCTTCACCGGGCGGAAGCAACGGCGTTCTTTGTCGGTTCCGCCTACCTTCACCTCGTGTACGAGGAGGGCGTTCACCCGGCGCGACAATACGGCAGAGGGACGCTGAGCCAGGTGTTCACCAGCGGGTCGGTGTTCCGCCCCGCAGCGTGGAGGTGGCTCCAGGCCGGGTTCGGGGATGATGTGCGAGTGACGTCCGAATCCGGTGGAACGGAAGTGGCTTCGGCGTTCATCGGGCCTAATGCCTGGACGAGGCCGAGACCGGGTGTGATCGACGGCCCGATGCTTGCCACCGACGTCCAGGTGTGGGACGACTCCGGACGCCAGATCCGGGATCGTATGGGAGAACTCGTCATCGTCCAGGCGATGCCGTCCATGCCGGTGGAACTGTGGGGCGACGAGGACGGCACGGCCTACCTCTCGACCTATTTCTCCCGGTTTCCCGGGACATGGCTCCATGGCGACTGGGCCACGCGGTACTCCCATGGAGGTTTCGTGGTCCACGGCCGCTCGGATGCCACCTTGAACAAGAACGGCGTGCGTGTCGGAACCGCGGAGGTCTACAACGCCTTGACACGCGTCCGTGAGATTCGGGACTCCCTGATCGTCGGAATCGAGCTCGAGGACGGTGAGTACTTCATGCCACTGTTCGTGGCCTTGGCCGCCGGGTCCGAGTGGTCAGAGGGGCTATTCGAGGAGGTGACCACAAGAATCCGGGCCGATGCCTCTCATCACCATCTTCCCGACGTGGTGGTTCCCGTCCCCGCCATCCCTGTCGGCAAGACGGGCAAGAAGCTGGACATCCTGGTGAAGAGAATCCTGCTCGGTCGGGTCCACCGTGGTGACGCGGTGTGCGAGTCGGCTTCGGATCCGGATGACCTTGATTGGTTCTTCGGCTTCGCGTCGAGGCTTCGTTCCGGCTGGCGGCCTTCCGGCTGTTTCCAAGAGGTCCCATCTGCTCGGGGCTGACACGGACTGCCGCTCGTTCGTGTGCCATGTCGTGGGTCGACGCCAGACGTGATGTCGACCTGCAGGCGGTGCGGGTGCACGGCAGAACCGTAGTCCTTCGATCGATAGGTAGCGCTAACAATCAGGATTGTTAGCGCTACCGCAACATAGGCGACGCACTCCGTCGATAGCAATGGAGCTGAACATGATCAACCAACAGGCAGACCTTCCGTCCAGTGCCTCGTCGCAAACGGCCGAGAACGGTAGGCAAGCAGCGACCGGTTCCTCGAACACGACTGCTACCACCGACCTGTTCGATCTGCGTGGGCACGTCGCGCTCGTTACCGGTGCGGGGAGCGGGATCGGCTACGCCATCGCCGAAGGACTCGCGGCTGCTGGGGCGCGGGTGGTGATCAACGGTCGCAATGAGCGTAAAGCGCAGGCTGCCGTCGAGCGCATCGGGGCGGGCCGTGCCCGTCGCCAGTGTTTCGACGTCACTGACCCGACCGCGATCGGGTCAGCTTTCGATCTCCTGGAGAAGGAGGGCTGGCCGATCGACATCGTGGTCAACAATGCCGGAGTCCAGCGGCGCGGTCCCATGCTGGAGTTGACCGAGGACGACTGGCATACCGTGATCGACGGCGATCTGACGTCGGTGTTCCTCGTCAGCCGGGAGGCGGTACGTCGCATGCTGGCGAGGGGATGCCGCGGCAAGATCATCAACGTCGCTTCGTTGGCCTCGCAGATCACGCGTCCGAACGTCGGGCCCTACACCGCGGCCAAGGGTGGGGTTCGGCTACTGACGCAAGCTATGACTGCGGAATGGGCACCGCTGGGGATCTGTGTCAATGCATTGGCGCCGGGCCATGTGAAAACCGAGCTGACGGCGAGTTTGGCGACGAACTCCGACTTCGATCGATGGGTGGAGAGGCGAACTCCGCTCGGCCGTTGGAGCACTCCTGACGATCTCAAGGGGCCTGTCGTCTTTCTGGCCTCTGCGGCGTCGGACTATGTGACGGGGCAGACATTGTTCGTCGACGGCGGCACGGTGGCGGTGATGTGATGAAGGCAGTGGTCTATGAGGCGCCCGGGTCGGCCGCACTCGTTGAGGTCGAACGTCCCACCGCGGGGCCCGGAGAAGTGCTGGTCCGCAACGAGTACATGGGTATCTGCGGCTCCGACCTGACCA
The DNA here is from genome assembly GCF_011758645.1 of Brooklawnia cerclae. Taxonomy (NCBI): domain Bacteria; kingdom Bacillati; phylum Actinomycetota; class Actinomycetes; order Propionibacteriales; family Propionibacteriaceae; genus Brooklawnia; species Brooklawnia cerclae. The sequence goes on from NZ_JAAMOZ010000003.1 coordinate 70,229, forward strand.
TCGTCGCCGGCAAACATCCACGCGCTCAACCGGGGCAGATCATCGGCCACGAATCTGTGGCCACGGTCATCGGTCTCGGTCCGGGATCGAAGGGGCTCGCCCTCGGGGATGTCGTTGTTCCCGAGCCGTTGCTGCCTTGTGGAAAGTGCGAGACATGTAAGCGGGGCGAGACCCACGTCTGTGACGATCTACGTCTCTACGGCGTCGAAGAGCCTGGCTCTCTCGCGGAAGCGACGGCGTACGAGGCTTCGCGGCTGCACCGGGTGCCGGCGGGAACCTCGCTCCGGGTGGCCGCGTTGGTGGAACCGTTGGCGGTGGCTGTGCATGCCACCGGGCGGGCGCCGCTCCGAGAGGACGATCGGGTGCTGATCGTCGGCGGCGGCCCAGTGGGAGCGCTGTGCGCGATCCTGGAACAGCGGGTCGGCGCGCGGACGCTCGTTGTCGAGCCCAACCCGGTTCGCCGCGCTTTGCTTCAGAGGCTGTCTCTGCAGGCGGTGGAATCGACGGATCGGCCGGAGGTGGCCGAGGTCGGCCGGACTGGCTTCGATGTCGTGCTCGAGTGCGCGGGGGTCGCCTCAGCCGCGCGCGATGCGCTGAAATGGACGAGGACTCACGGCACCATGATCGTCGTCGCCCTGCACAAGGACGCGGAGGTGGGATTCGATCTGCGTGGGCTCTCCAGGGCGGAAAAGACCGTGACGGGGACCCGCGTGTACAGCGGGGCGGACATCGATCGGGCGATCGCCATCGTGGCAAGCCAGTGGAAGGAACTGGAGGAGTTTCCCGTGTCGCTCTTCCCGCTGGCCGATATTGACGCGGCACTCGACGAAGCCCGCCTGGGTCAGAACTCGTTGAAGACCCTGCTGGTGCCATGAGGGGAGATGATCCGTGACCGGAGCATGGAGTTCTGTGGTGAACTCGAAGAGCCGTGCACCCCCGATCCGATAGGTCGAGGTCAGGCGCTTCCGCGGCGTACGATCTGGTAACCCACATCGACCATCGCGTGGTCAGATGTTTCGCCACGGAGACGCTTCAGCAAGAGGTCGGTCGCCTGCCGCCCTATCGCCATCCCGTCAACGCTCACGGTGGTCAATGGGGGATTGAGGTGCCGGGCTAGTTCGAAATCGCCGAAACCAGCGATGGCCAGGTCGTCTGGCACCCTGATTCCTTGTCGTTGCGCCTCGAGAAGGGCCGCGGAGGCGAACACGTCGGACGCGAAGACAAGCAGATCGGTGTCGGGATACCGCTCCAGCGCGATGCCGAGCATCTCCGTACCGGTTGACATGGCGATCGCCCGATTCTGTAGCTCCACCAAGCGAGGCGGATCGTCTGGCGAGATCTCACGCATGGCCTGCTTGAAGCCGTCCAGCCGCCGGATGGCTCGGTGATCGCCGGCGCTGATGGTGCACGCGAAGGTGATCGCGTGGTAGCCCGTGTCATGGAGTCGGTGGACCAACTCGCGCATGGCCTCCTGGTTGGAGAAACCTGCCAGTGCGTCTACCGGATCGTCGTTCCAGTCCCAGGTCTCCACGACAGGCGCGCCGTAGGCGCGCAGCAACCGAACGGTCTCGCTCGTGTGAACCGTTCCGATGATGATGAAGCCATCGGGACGACGTTGGATGAAGCTGCGGACGAGTGCCTCTTCGCGCAACTCTTCGTAGTTCGTGAAACCGACGATGAGCTGATACCCGGCCGGTGTGAGGAGACTCGCGGCCGCCCCAAGCGTGTCGGAGAAGACCGATGTGGAGATGACGGGCAGGATGGCGGCGATCGTGCGACTGCGATTCGATGCCAGGTGGCTTGCCGCCAGGTTCCCTAGATAGCCTGTCGACTTCACCGCGAGCTCGACTCGTCGTCGTGTCTCCTCGGAGACCTCTTGGGGCCTGTTGAGCGCCCGCGAGACGGTCTGAGCGGACACTCCGGCGGCCTCGGCGACGTCGAGCATGGTCACCGATTGGGTTGCTGATCGCGTTCTCTTGCGCCGTGTCCCACTCATTCAGCCTCCCAAAACCGACTGGTCGAGGTTATCAAGGCGCGAGTCCTGGTGAGAAATGCAACACAGGTGGTCAGAGATTCTTGCGATGGGTCCGAGCCGCGAGGGATTGACCGCACGGCCCGAAACGTTAGCGCTAAACTCGTCTGGTCGAAGTGGACGGACGCCCATGACGGGAACCAGGGCTTGGAGTCTCCGGTCCACACCGCAGATGGTCCCCCTAACCAGCAATCGAAGGAGAGGCATGTGTGACTGCCCGTCGTCGGCCGAGATTCTCGTCTCTGTCGACCGTTTCGTGGCCACGGTGACGTTCAGTCGTCCCGCCAAGCTCAACGCGTTGACGCCCGAGATGGCTGCGACGCTGATCGATGTCGTGGACTGGTGTGACCGCAGCAATGAGGTGCGCGTGGTCGTTTTCACGGGTGCCGGGGAGAAGGCATTCAGCGCCGGTTCCGACATCAGCACCCTCGCCTCCTACGCGACACCATGGGATTTCCGCAATCGAGTCGACTATTGCGATGCCATCCGACGCTCGCGCAAACCGGCGATCGCAGCTATCAACGGATACGCACTCGGCGGAGGGTTGGAGACGGCACTCAGCTGTGACATTCGTATCGCCTCCGAGCGGGCGCATCTGGGCGCCCCCGAGATCAAGCTGGGATGGATCGGTGGAGGCGGCATGGCGGCGCTCCTCTCCGCGGCGGCGGGCCCGTCCAACGCGGCACTCATGCTCATGACCGGCGAACCCATCACGGCCGAGAATGCTCGCGAGTGGCATCTCGTCAGCGAGGTCGTGCCCCACGAGGAGTTGCTTGACCGGGCGCGGGAGATAGCTGCCATTGTCGCGCGGCGAGCACCGATAGCCGCGGAGACGGCAAAGGTGAACCTGCGGGCACTAGCCGGTATGTCTGTGGAGCAATCGCTGCAATATGAGCGTGACCTGCAGGCCATCTGTTTCGCGACAGCAGACGCACGCGAGGGCCGACGCGCTTTCGCCGAGAAACGTGACCCGACGTTCACACGGAGCTGACCGCTGTAGCACCGGCATCGTGCTCTACGCCAGCGCGTGATTGCTGAGGCACTATGCGCGTCCCGACCCGCGGACGCCGCGTCCACGGGGTGATTCCGGACGTTTGTGGACGGCGAGCCAGGTGGCCTCCAGAGCGGCCTGGGACGCATCGAACATGCGCTGGGCAAGGCCGACGAACATGCAGTCGATCACCACCAGCTGTGCGAGCCGCGAGGCTGTGGCTCCCGAGCGGAAGACCGTCTCGCGGGCCGCGGTCACGAGCACGTGATCGGCTTCGCGGGCGATCGGTGATGTCGGGTTGTTGGTGACCGCGATGGTGACGGCACCGCCCTTTCGGGCGGCCCGGAACATGTCGAGGGTGTCGGTGGTGCTGCCGGAGTGCGAGATGGCGACCACCACGTCGCTCGGGCCGAGCAGGGCAGCCGAGGTGAGACCCAGGTGGGCGTCGCCGTACGAGACCGCCGTCCTGCCGATGCGGGTGAGCTTCTGCACGAAGTCGGCTCCGACGATCGCGGACGCGCCCACCCCGTACACATCGGTGCGCCGGGCGGCCTGCAGGGCGTCGATCGCGCGTTCGAGGGCGTCCAGGTCGAGCAGATCGGCGGTGTCGCGCACCGCCTGGGCGTCCAACTGGGCGATCTTGCGGACGACGGATGCCAGGTCGTCGCCTTCGGCGATGTCGCCGGCGGGTTCCTCCGGGCCGCCGTTGGCGCCGTCCGCGGCGAGCGCGAGGCGCAACTCCGGGTAACCGGGCAGACCGAGGGTGTGACACAGTCGGCTGACCGACGCCTGCGAGACTCCGGCGGCCGCGGCCAGGGCCGCGATCGGCAGTGATGCGCTGCCGACGGGATCGGCCAGGATCACCTCGGCCACACGGCGCTGCGCGCCCTGGAGCCCGTCGAACAATCCGCGCAACCGCGCTGTGACCGGATCGGGGTTCATAGACGTACGGTAGGCGACGCCGACCGTGCCTGGGCGGCTGCGGCGCGCAGGCCGGACGGATCGCCCGGACGACAGGGGTCGGCCGGGTGCGCCGCGACCGATTGGGCCGCCGTGTCGGCGTCCACCCCGGCGAGGAGGCTGACCAGCGCGATGCGCACCGATCCTCCGGCAGCGTTCAGGGCGGCCGCGGCCTGTTCGGCGCCCACCCCGGCTCCCTGCTCCAGCATTCGCACGGAACGTGCCTGCAGCTTCTCGTTCGACGGGATCATGTCGATCATCAGGTTGCTGTAGGTCTTGCCCAGCCGCACCATCGCGGCCGTGGACATCGCGTTGAGCACCATCTTCTGCGCGGTGGCGGCCTTGAGCCGGGTGGAGCCGGTGAGCACCTCCGGGCCCGTGTCGGGCAGGATCGCAACATCCGACAGGTCCGCCAGGGGCGCAGCAGGGTTGGTCGAGATCAGGACGGTTCGCAGCCCGCGCCGCCGGGCCTCCGCCAGGGCACCCCGGACGAACGGGGTGCGTCCCGACGCCGCCAGGCCGATCACGACGTCGCTGTCCCCGGCGGCCGCGGCGATCGACGCACCGGCCTCCTCGTCGTCCTCGGCGCCCTCGGTGGCCCGGGTCATCGCCTCGATTCCGCCGGCCAGATGGGCACAGACCTGACTCTCGTCGACGTGGAACGTCGGCCACAGCTCGACGGCGTCCAACACCCCCAACCGGCCCGACGTCCCCGAGCCGACGTAGTGCACGGTTCCGCCCGCGGCGATCGCGGACACCACGAGGTCGGTCGCTGCCGCGATCCGGTCGGCCATGGCCGAGACCGCGGCGGCCACTGCTGTGTCGGCCGCGAGCAGGATACCGACGATCTCCGCGGTGGGCCTGGTGTCGAGGTCGACCGACGCCGGGTTGAGCTGTTCGGTGCTCCACTCGAGTGTGTCGTCCTGGGGTTCGATATGGGGGGTCAATGGTCCTCCTGGCCGTTGATCTCGACCCGCCGTACGGGCCGGCAGGCATGGACGAGGCGTCCCACCGGTGGGGTGAGGCTGCCGAGCACGGCGGGGTGCCGGGCCCCGGTCGCACCGGCGACCGTTCCGGGGAGCCCGTTCACCGACAGATATCCGAGCAGCGCGAACAGATAGGCCTCCTTGGCGTCGGACGGCAGGCCCATCTCCGTGCTGCTCACGAGCGGGACGCGCAGGTGCGCGCGCAACCGGTCCACGAGTGCGGGGTTCCGCAGACCTCCTCCGGAGGCCACCACACGCTCGACCCCGCCGGCGGCGGTGATCGCGTCCGCCACAGTGACGGCGGTCAGCTCGGTGAGGGTGGCGAACAGGTCGCCGCCGCGCGGAGTGCGATCGCCGAGCAACTGTTCGACGTAGTGGGCGTGGAAGTACTCGCGTCCGGTGCTCTTCGGCCAGTCGAGTGCGTAGTAGGGATCGGTGAGCAGGGTCGTGAGGGCGGCGTCGTCCACCCGGCCCGATCGCGCCAGTGCGCCGTCGATGTCGGACGGCAATCCGTGCCACCGCTGGGCCGCGGCGTCCAGCAGACAGTTCGCGGGCCCGGTGTCCGCACTCGTCGGGACGCGTCCGGGGCCGACGACGGTGACGTTGGCGATACCGCCCAGGTTGAGGGCGGCGCTGGGCACATCTCCCAGCCACAGGGTGTCCAACGTGGAGGCCAGGGGAGCGCCTTGGCCACCGGCGGCGATGTCGGCGCTGCGCAGGTCGCTGACGACAGGTACGCCGGTGGCTGCATGGATCCAGGCGGGGTTGCCTATCTGCAGGCTGCCGAGCGCCCTGCCTCCTTCGACCCAGTGGTACAGGGTCTGGCCGTGGGAGCTGATGAGGTCGACCGGGCCGAACTCCTCGGTCGCCCACCGGGCCGCAGCCCCGAATGCCTTCCCGGCCTCGGTCTCGAGCCGACACCAGGTCGCGACGTTGCTGGTGGCCGGAGGAAGCGCGCCGAGCAGGTCGGAACGAAGATCCGCGGGCCACGGCCGCTCCGCGTGCCCGATCGGGCGCAGCCGCAGTACCTCTCCGTCGGCCTGAAAGTCGGCGACGGCGAGGTCGATGGCATCCATCGACGTGCCCGACAGCACTCCCAGTACCTTCACGACTGTGCCCCCATCAGCGCTGCCACCGCGGCACGGGCGTTCGCCGCACCGCCCCCGTGGGTGAGCACCAGCCGTTCGGACCGGGGAGCGGCCGCAGCCGTTCCCGTGTGCACGACCACGGCGTCGGGCCTGGCCTCCAGGAGCCTGGCCAGTGCCCTGCCCTCCTCGGGGTCGCCCAGCGGCTGGCGGGTGAGCGCGACCACCTGCTGAGCGTCGCCGACCGATGACAGGCCGTCGACATCGGCGGTGAGGGTGCGCGGATCTCGCGCCCTCAGGCTCGTCAGCAGCGGGTTGCCCTGGCTTCCCGAGGCGTGGTTGACGCGGCGGCGCAGGTCGACCAGCACCGGTGTCCCCCGTAGCCGTACGTCACCCTGGCTGACCAGTGCCGCGGAGGCGATCCGGTCCCCGAGCCCGTCCAGCCGCGAGAGCAGCGAGGCAGTCCCGGCGACCGAGAAGTCCGGGCGGCCGGGACGCGCGAGCGTCGCGTTCCGGGTGGCCGAAGCCCGGAGGTCTGCGGCACGCAGCCTTCCGGAGGCCACGGCCGCATCGATCGCGGCGGCGGCCTCCTCCAGGCCCGTACGGGCATCGCGATTGTGGGGGGCGTCCAGCAGCAGGAGGTCGGCGCCCGCCTCGAGCGCCCGGACGCAGGCCTCGCCCATGTCCCAGCGGTCGGAGATGGCTCGCATGCCCAGCGCATCGGTGATGATCGGGCCACCCAGCCCCAGGCCGCGTATGTCGCCCGTGGCCCAGGCCGACAGCGAGGCCGGCTCGGTTCCCCGGGCGGGGACGACGATGTGGGCGGTCATCACGGCGTCGGGACGAGCCGTGGCGAAGGGCTGTTCGTCGCGCTCGCGCAGCGTCGTGGCGTCGACGTCCAGCACGGGCAGGCTCAGGTGGCTGTCGGCCTTCGTGTCGCCGTGCCCGGGGAAGTGCTTCCCGCAGGACGCGACCCCGGCGTCGGCGAGCCCCGCGACGAAGGCCCGGCCGTGACGTCCGACCAGTTCGGCGGACGCGCCGAACGAACGGACGCCGATGACCGGGTTCAGCGGCTCGCCGGCGACATCCAGGCATGGTGACAGGGCCAGGTCGATGCCGGCCATGGCGATCAGGTGTCCGTACGCGGCGGCCGTCTCGCGGGTGAGAGCCGGGTCGTCGAGCACACCGAGCGCGGCATTGCCCGGCAGCGACGAACCGGACGACGCCTGCAGGCGCGTGACGTCGCCGCCCTCCTCGTCGCAACTCACCACGGCCTGCGGCCGGATCGCGTGGACCGCGTCCGTGATGCGCCGGGTGGCTTCGACGGACGGTGTGTTCTCGGCGAACAGCACCACACCCGCCAGGCCCGCGTCCAGCGCCTCGGCCAGCCAACTGGGTATCGAGGTGCCGGGGAAACCGGGCATCAGCACGCCATGTGCGAGGCTCATCCCTTCACCGCCCCCGCGGACAGGCCGGAGACCATGTTGCGCTGCACGGCGACGAAGAAGATGATCACCGGGATCGTGATGAGCGTGGACGCGGCCATGATCGGCCCCCAGTCGGCGGTGTTCTGGCCGAAGAAGCGCTGCAACCCGATGGCGACGGTGTACTTCGAGTCGTTCTGCAGGAAGGTCAGGGCGAAGATGAACTCGTTCCACGCGGTGATGAACGAGAAGACGCTGGTGGCGACCAGGCCGGGCGCGACCAGTGGGAACAGGATCGACCAGAACATCCGGCCCCAGCTGGCGCCGTCGACGTAGGCGGCCTCCTCGACCTCCACGGGCACGGCGGCGACGAACCCCCGCAGCATCCACACGGCGAACGGCAGGCTGAACGCCAGATAGACGATGGACAGTCCCAGCAGGCTGTTCAGCATGCCCAGCGACCGGGCCTGCAGGAACAGCGGGATCACCAGGGCTTCCTGGGGAATCATCTGTGCGATCAGCACCATCACGAGGATGGCGGTGCGGCCCCGGAACTTGAACCGGGCGACGGCGACGGCCGCCAGCAGGGCGATCAGGCTCGATATCACCACCGTGACGACGGCGACCAGTGCGGAGTTGAGCAGGTAGCGCCCGAAGCCGGCGCGGCCGAGCACGGTGTGGAAGTGCGCGAGGGTGAACTCGGAGGGGATCAGCTCCGCACCGCGGGTGGCGGCGTCGGCGTCCACCGACGTCGAGATCATCCAGTAGGCGGGGAACAGGAAGAAGACGACACAGACGATCACTCCCACGCCCTGGGCGATCGCGGTGGCGAGCTTGCGTGGGGTGAGGCGGGTGGCATCCGGGCGGCTCACAGCTCGTCCTCCTTGAACAGGGTGCGCAGATAGACCAGCGTGATCGCCATCAGCACGAGCGTCAGCACCACGGCGATGGCCGATCCCATGCCGTACTCGCTCTGTGCGAACGACTGGACGTAGGCCCAGACGCTGAGGTTGAAGACCTGCGGGTTCGTGCCGCCCCCGCCGGGCATCAGCCACATCTGGGTGAAGACCTTGAAGTCCCAGATGGTCGAGAGAATGGTGACGACGGCGAACACCGGCCGCAGGTTGGGCGCGGTCACGTTCCAGAACCGCTGCCAGGCTCCGGCGCCGTCGATCTTCGCCGCCTCGTAGAGATCGTCGGGCACCGTGAGCAGCCCGGCCAGCACGGTGACGGCGACGAACGGGATCGAGTGCTGCACCACGTTCAGCGTGACGATGGAGTAGAAGCTCCAGCGTTCCAGGAACCAGTTGACCGTGCCCGGCTCGATGACGCCGAGGCTGCCCAGCAGGTTGGTGGCCAGACCGTTGGAGGGGTCGAAGACGAAGACCCAGACGTAGGTGCCGGTGACCGCGGGCACCGCCCAGGCGATCATGAGCGCCGTCGACACGACGTAGCGCCAGAAAGTGGGCAGGCCCTTCAGGAAGAGCGCGACCAGCGTCCCCAGACCAACGGTCAGGACGACGCAGGCCACCGCCAGGCCGATCGTGTTCGGCAGCACCACGCTGTACAGGTATTCGTCGCCGAAGATCGCGGCGTAGTTGTCGAACCCGACGAAGTTCGTGGTGCCGCGGTTGAGCTCGCGCAGGCCGTAGTTCTGGAACGACAGCCAGATCACCCGGCCGAGTGGCCAGACGAGCAGGATGGCCAGCACGATCAGCATCGGTGCGAGCAGGAGCCAGGGACGCCGCCTCAGTGCGGCGCGACGGCTGCTGAAGCGGCGTCCCCGGCTCGCGGGCACGCCGGCAGGGGCCCCCGGGGTGGCCGGGGTCCCCTGCTCGGTGTGCGGTGATGCCATCGCGGTCACGCCTCGGCGAAGGTCTCGTCCATGGACGCCGCTGCGGTGTCCGCGGCGGTCTGGGCGTCCGCACTACCCGACAGGATCGACTGGAGCATGGTCGTGGTCACCTGCTTGCCCTGCACCTTGCCCCAAAGCGGGGTGACGGGCACCGAGGCGCCGCCTTCGACCATCTGGCGGGCGAACACCTGGGTGAGCTCGTCGCCCGACTCCATCTGCTCATTGAGCATCGACTTCAGGCCGGGGAAGTAGTTGCTCTGCTCCGCCCACTCCTGAGCGAGGTCGCCGGTGGTCATGAGCTTGACGAACTCCCATGCCAGATCCTGGTTCTCCGAGTTCTCGAAGATGCTCAGGTGCGAGCCGCCGACGAACGAGGGGGCGATGCCGCCGTCCTTGGCCGGAATGACGAAGGCGCCGATCTTGCCGGCGAGGTCGGGCGCGTCGGCCGCGATGCGGGCCGGGGTCCAGGAGCCCTGGATCACCATTCCGGTGTTGCCCTGCTCGAATGCCTTGAGCAGGTCGGTTTCCTTCCAGGTGGCCGCCGCGGCCTCGGAGGAGTTGTGGTCGAGCGCGAGTCCGGTGTAGTACTCGATGCCCTCCACGGCGTCGGCGGAGTTGATCTGCGAGGTCCACTGGCCGTCCGACTCGGTGGCGATCTCGCCGTCATTGCCCCAGATCCAGGGGTAGACGCCGTACTCGCTGCCGCCCGCGATCGGGAACGGGGTGACGTCGGGCTGGGTCTCCTTGATCTTCGTCACGGCCTCGGTGAGCTCGTCCCAGTTGGTGGGCTCGCTGACGCCGGCCTTCTCGAAGATCTCCTTGTTGTAGAGGAACGCCCGGACTCCGGCGTACCACGGCATGCCGTAGAGGCTGCCGTCCACCGTGCCCGCGTCCACCAGGCTGTCGACCAGGTCGTCGGTGAGCCCGTCGGCCTCGACCCGGTCGGTGAGGTCGACCAGGGCGCCCGCGTCGGCGAACTCCGGGGTCCAGGTGGTTCCGACCTCGGCGACGTCGGGAGTGGTGCCGCCGGCGATCGCGGTGGCGAACTTGTCCTTGGCCGAGGCCCAGGGGACCATCTCGATGTCGACGTCGGCACCGGTGGAATCCTTGAAGGACGTCTTCACCTGGTCGAAGAACGCGGTGGCGTCGGGGTTGGTGCCCTCCATGATCCAGACCGTGAGGGTCTTGCCCTCGCCGATCTTGCCTCCGGAGCTGGATGCGTCGGTGCCCGGCGTCCCGCCGCTACAGGCGGCGAGGCCGAAGGCCATGACGCCCGCTGTCAGGCCCAACAGGAGCTTTTTCATGATTCCTCCTTGTAACTGTCCGGGTGGCTCCGGACAGTGGCGCTGTGAAAGAATGTTACACAGTTTGCTGTAGTGCTGAAACATAGCATCGCGGATCGTCGGCGGGGCGACCTGAAACGGAATCGTTACAGTGGGGTTGGTCTATGTATCTGCTGGGGATGGACATCGGTGGAACCAGCGTCCGTGCGGTCGTCACCGACGAGGCCGGGACGCTGGTGGGGCGCGGACGCTCCGGGGGGGCCAACTTCCGTTCGTCCGACGGAGATCCGGTCTCCCACCTGGACGATGCACTGGGTCAGGCGTTGGGCTCGGCCGGCCTGGACGGCTCACAGGTCCACGCCGCGGCCGTCGGAGCCGCCGGTGCAGCGCAAGGCGGGCGCGCGACCGTGTCGGCGATGCTCGAGGAGACCTTCCGGCCTCGGGGAATCCCCACGCCCGTGCTCGTGGACGACACCGACATCGCGTTCCGCTCGGCGGCGCCGGCCTCCGACGGGGTGCTGCTGCTGGCGGGCACCGGCTCGGGAGCGGCGCGGTACAGCCGGTGGCGACAGGTCGCGCGGTGCGACGGCATGGGGTGGCTGCTGGGCGACGAGGGGTCGGGGGTCTGGCTCGGACGCGAGGTGCTGCGTGCCGCGGCCGCCGACCTCGACCGGCGGGGCCCCGCCACCGCGCTGACCGGGGAGGTCCTGCGGAAACTCGGTGTGCCGGACGCGGGCGACCCGCGCCAGCCGTTGATCGCCGCTGCTGCAAGCCTGCCGGCGGCAGCCTGGGGACGGTTCGCCGCGCCGGCTCTGGAACTCGACGGGCGGGACGCGGTCGCCGACGCCCTGCTCGACGAGGCAGCCGCGCGGCTGACGGCGATCGCCGAGGCGGTCTCCGCGAAGGACGAGGTGGTCTTCGCCGGGGGTCTGCTGGCGGCGGGCCCGCTCCGCGCGCGACTGCTGCGCCGCTTCACCGGCCCCTATGCGGCTCACCCGGTGGTGGGGGCCTGCGCACTGGCCGCCGACTCGGCCGGCGCTCCCCTCGACAGGGCGGCGTTGCTCGCGGCGCTCGACCGCAAGGATGCCGAGCGAGGCGGCGCCGGCGGGTGATCCCGCAGCGTGGTGTGGCTCCCTGAGCCTGTCGAAGGGGTGGTGTGGTTCCCTGAGCCTGTCGAAGGGACGCAGGCGTGTAGGGATGGCTCCCTGAGCCTGTCGAAGGGACGCAGGCGCGTAGGTGGCTCCCTGAGCCTGTCGAAGGGACGCAGGCATGTGGAGTAGGTCCCTGAGCCTGTCGAAGGGACGTGCTGGTCTAGACAGCCTCGACGAGCACCTCGGAGGATTCACCGATCACCCGGCGTGCCCGCCCTCGGCGTCGACGCGGCAGGCGCATGGGCCTGCGGCAGCGGGAGCCGCACGACGAACCGGGAGAAGCCCGGCTGCCCGGCAGCCGCGGCACGGCTGTCGAGGGTGACCGATCCGCCGTGAGCCTTTGCCACTGCGGCGACGATCGCCAGCCCCAACCCGGTCGACCCCTCGCGGTCGTGGGTGCGGGCCTCGTCCGCCTTGGTGAACCGCTCGAAGATGGTGGCTCGTAGCGCTTCGGGGATTCCCGGCCCGTTGTCGGTGACGGCGATGGTGGCGTACTGGCCGTCGATGGCCAGACTGGTGTCGACCCGGGTGCCCTCGGGGGTGTGCTTGCGTGCGTTGCTGAGCAGGTTCGAGACCACCTGGAGCAACTGGTTCGCGTCCCCCCGGACGACCACGGGATCGTCCGGCATGGTGATCGTCCAGGCATGGCCGGGGCCGGCCGCCCGCGCGTCGCTCACCGCGTTGAGCACGGTCTCGGTGAGGTCGACGTCGGTGACCTCGTGGTTGGGCCCGTTGTCGAGCCGGGCGAGCAGGAGCATCTGTTCCACGAGGCGGCTCATCCGCTCGGATTCCGACTCGATGCGTCCGAGTGCGAACACCGTGTCGCTCGGCAGCGGCTCCCGGCTGCGGCGGGTGAGTTCGGCGTATCCGCGGATCGAGGCCAGGGGATTGCGCAATTCGTGGCTGGCGTCGGCGACGAACTCCCGGACGCGGGTCTCGGATGCCTGTCGGGCCTGCAGGGACGATTCCACGTTGTCGAGCATCGAATTGAAGGCCGACCCGACGCGTCCGACCTCGCTCGTGGGGTCGAGCCCACTGGTCGGCACACGGATGCCGAGGTCGACCTCCCCCGATTCGAGCGGCAGGGTGGCGACCTCGGAGGCGGTGTCGGCGAGTCTGGTCAGGGGACGCAGCGAAGCCCTCACGATCACGTTCGAGACCACCGCGGCCACTCCGAGGGCGAGTACCGCCAGCAGGGCTTCGATGGCGATCATCTGGTGGATCACGCTCTCGGTGACTTCGAGGGGCGCCGCCACAGCCAGGGCGTACCCCTGGTAGGTGACGGCGACCGCACGGAAGCTGCCCAGGTCGTCGATGTGGATCGTGCGAACCTGACCGTCGCGGGCGAGCCCGGCGAGGGCCTGGATCTGATCGAGTTCCGCGGTGGTCGATCCCGAGGCGGCGACCACGGTCGCCGTGACCTGGCCACCCGGGGAGACCGTCAGCGAGATGCTGCCCTGCGGCATGCCACCGAGCCTGAGCTTGTCAGGCTGCAGATCGGGAGTCTCGTCGGACACGTGCCCGCGGGGTCCCTCGTCGGAGGCGTGTACGGCGTAGTTGAGCTGCTGGTCGAGGTTGCTCACGAGGATCGTGTGGACGACGAACGTCGACAGCGCGCTGATGACGATCGTCACCGCGGCCACGATCAGGCAGATGCGGACGACGAGCTGGCGCCGTAGCGTCGGGCTACGAGACCGGCTTGAGGACATACCCCGCTCCGCGCATGGTGTGGATCATCGGCTTGCGCCCGGCGTCGATCTTCTTGCGCAGGTAGCTGATGTAGAGCTCGACGACGTTCGCCTGGCCGCCGAAGTCGTAGTTCCACACCCGGTCGAGGATCTGGGCCTTCGACAGGACGCGCCGCGGGTTGCGCATCAGGTACCTCAGCAACTCGAACTCGGTCGCCGTGAGGTGCACGGGCTCGCCGCTGCGGGTGACCTCGTGCGAGTCCTCGTCCAGGGTCAGATCGCCGACGACGAGCAGCGCGTCGGGCTTGCGGCTGGCCGCGCCACTGCGGCGTAGCAGCGCGCGGAGCCGGGCGATCAGCTCTTCGAGGCTGAACGGCTTGGTGACGTAGTCGTCGCCGCCGGCGGTGAGGCCGGCGATGCGGTCGGCCACCGCGTCCCGTGCGGTGAGGAAGATCACCGGCATGTCCGGCTGATCGGTGCGGACGCGGCGCATCACCTCCAGGCCGTCGAAGTCGGGCAGCATCATGTCGAGGACGATGGCATCGGGCTTCGTGTCACGGGCCACGCGTACGGCCTCGTTGCCCGACGCCGCGGTGTAGGGCTGCCAGCCCTCGTAGCGCAGCGCCATGCTCAGCAACTCGGTGAGGCTGGGCTCGTCGTCGACGGCCAGGACGCGAATCGGTGAGCCGTCGGGCCGGGTGAGTTCGTCAATGTCTTCGCTGGGCATGTGTCAAGCCTTCCACTGTGACCGCAGGAACCGCTGTGGGTTTGCTGTGTCACAGCTGTGAAGAACCGAGGGCGGGCTGGTAGAGCTCATCGTCGTCCCGATCGGCACGCCGGCCGCGGGCGAACAGCGCGTCGAGCCCCACGTGGTGTGCACCGACCGCGAGGAAGACCACCCCGAGCGTGGCGAGCGCGGCGTTGTACTCGAAGCCGCCGTCGGCGAGGTAGACGCCCGACGGCAGTTTGATCAGCGCGATGACCAGCGCCTGCTCGATGACGACGACCGCCGAGACGAAGCGCGTGAGCAGCCCCAGGACGAGCAGTGCGCCCGCCATGGCCTCGAAGACGATGGTGGCGTAGGCGAGCACCTCGGCCTGGGGGATCTGGTGGTCACGCAGCATGGCGGTCTGTGCGTCGATGCCGGCGACGCTCCAGCGCCACCAGGCGTGGGCCAGCAGGATCGCGGCGAACGCCAGCCGGGCTATGAACAGCAGCAGGCTGCGGACGACGGTCCCCGCCCGGTTGGGGGCAGTGACAGCGGATGCGGTATAGGCCATGGGGCACCTCCCGGCTCAACGTTAGCCCAGGCCTGCGACAACGAGGTTGACCTCAGGGCATGTCCTCGCCGTCCACGTCGGAACCCGCCACGCGGACGGTGATCACTTGGTGCTCGTCGGTTCGCTCGATCATCAGGTTCATTCCTTGTCGGTTGGGGGTTCGTCCGGCGTCGGGAGCATCAGCCGCCCACGGGCAGGGTGGCCGTCTGCGCGCCTTTGCTCACGGTGACGGCCGGTCCCTCGCCCGTGTCGGCGATGTACACGGACAGCCCGTCGGCCTCCGCGATGCCCGCGGCGCGCTGCCCGGCGGTCACCAGGCCCGCGACGGTCTGCGGTGTGACGGCCGTCAGGTCGATCGGCGTGCCGCCGTCGGCGGCCTGGCGCAGGACGACGGCCGAGTCGGACGGGCTCGCCAGGCTGCGCGACCACGCGGGCGCCCAGCCCTCGGGGGTGGTGGCGTCGGCGGCCAGCAGTACGTACGCCTGCTCGGGGCCGAGCTGGACGCTGAGGACGCTCATCTCGGGCGCGAGGAGCTCCAGCTCCGACCACAGGGTGGTCAGGGTCGCGTCGTCCCACTCGGCTGCCAGCGCGGGCAGCGCGGTGTCGTTCAGCTGCGTGGACGTGGGGTTCCCGTCGCAGGCCGACCGGCTGAGCAGCGCGGCCTCGGAGGCTGTGCTGACGTCCAGCTGCCACGAGCCCTCGCACACGTCGTCCAGTGCGCTGGCCCGCGACACCGTCTCGGCCACGGGAAACTCCGCCGACGGTCTCGCGGCGACGGGCTGGCTCGCCGTGGTGGTCTCGGATCGCTCGGGCAGCAGCGTCACGAGCGTCACCCCGCCGTCGTCCGACCGCAGGTTGAGCTGCAGCTCGGACGAGCGGACGACGATCGCGGCGACCGGCCGACCGTGCTCCGCGATGGCCTCGTCCAGCAGAGCGGCAGCCTGGTCCAGCAGAGGAGTGACCGGAGCCGTGCAGCCCGCCAGCACCAGCGCCATCGCCGCGGCGAGCGTCCCTCGTCTCCTCATGGCGCGATCCTATTCGCGCACGAAGTCACCGGCCTTCGCGCTCTTGCGGCCCTGCGCCTTCCCGGTTCTGAATCTTTCGCTGGCGGACGAGCCCGAGGACGTTAACGACCTTATCGAGCAAGCAGAAGAACCAGGTTGTGGGTGACGGGCACCCAGGCCAGAAAGAGTTCCTCCGCCTCCATGACAAAGGAACAAAACACTGAATGCTACAGGCGACCGGCAGCGAGCTGCCACTCAAGTACGTTTACTGCTACGCGGTCGAACAATTCCTCTAAATCTTCAGATGAGAAATTAGTTTGGTCGAAACCACACGAAACCCAACGGTTTCGAAGAAGTTCGTCCGGTAGATATCCCGTATCGACGTCGCCAACATCCCAGCCGACTCTTCCTGCAGTCTCCCAGCAACTGTATAGTTTCCCGTCGGCGTTTACTACCGCACCGTTCAAACCTCGAGCTTCTGCACAATAGACACACCCTTTGGAGGAAGGCGGAGGCGCCAGCGTGAATCCATGTTCGAGGAGTTTGACGCTACAGGAGGTTAGAAGCGAGATCAAATCAGAATTCGAAAAGCTCTCATCTTGCAAGTCGAGGCCGACCGAGTATCCATTACCTATGTCGTAAACGGGGGCAAAGTCGACAGCGCAACGCCTGCCATCCAATCTTTCGATCAAATCGGTCGTCAACTCGTCTATCGAGTCGATGTTCTGCTTTGAGATGTTGATCCGGATGTCCCAATCGATCACGGTCTTGTCAGTGCACCGCTGGAGGTTTGTGAGAATCTGTTCATACGTAGGACGGCCGGAACGTGTGGTGCGAATTGTGTCGTGCGCCCGACGGGCGCCATCGAATGTGACCTTAACTCGCTTCAGCCCGTAGTGCGCCAACTCGTTGGCCAATTCATCGCCTAGGAGATAACCATTTGAGACCATGATTGCGCCTACTAAACCAAGCGGGCGTGCGCGTTTCAGCAAATCCAAACATCCTTCAGGGTTGAGCAGCGGTTCGCCTCCGAATAGCAGTATGTGGAGACCTGTCTTGGACGCAAACCGCATCTGCTGCTGAGTGAACCTCAGGATTTTGGCGGTTGTGTCAACGTCGAGTCTCAAAGACTTCAGTCGAGGCGGATTCTGGACACCATGAGAAGCGGCTCCCGTATTCTGAAAGCAGTAGTTACAACCGCAGTTGCAGCTCGTCGACGTTAGGACAGTCAAATAGTAAGTGGCGTCGTCCCCGTCGCTCGACTGAAAAAAGCCGCCATTTTCGAGATCCAGCATGACATGATCGGCGATGATTCCCTGCTCGTTTACTGCGGTAGTGGGTAGGAGTGCTATGGTTTCGCTCCCAAAGACCCACCAGCCTTCGGACCCTTTTAGAATCTTCATGAGGTCACCTTTCTTTGAACCGGGTTGCCGACCTTAAGGTCGGCAACCCGGTTCATGGAGAACTTTCCTATTGATCAAAAGATGCCGCAGACCCCGCGCCGTGAGCGCTTGATAAGCTTAATCATTCTCGTCACCTCCTCCGTAAACATTTCTTGGAAAAACTGTGCCCTCATGGGAGACGAAGCGCCGAATATACAATCTTGCGAAAGTCCTGCTCGCCGTCGGCCCGAAACAGATTTCGGGATCGAATCCCTCGTTTCTGGACCCTAGTGAATCCCGCATCCTTGAGGACTCTCGTGACTTCGGAGACTCTATAGTGACGCTGGGTATGAATCGAGTTGTGTTCGGTATCACCACGCCACATGCCCGTTCCGTATTCCTGGCCTAGAGTGTATTGGAAAAGTCTACCAGCCTGAATTTCGTTATACTTAGGGCGCAGAGTAAACGATCCGGCAGCCGTCTCATAGACAACCGCTCCTTCTGCAATAGCTCTGTAAGTATTGAGCGTGTTTAGATCGAACACGAGAACAGCTCCACTGCGCATCCTTGCGTAAAACCCTTGTATTGCCTGACGAAAGTCGTGAAGGGTTAGCAGGTAATTCATAGAATCATTCCAGCATGTCACCAAATCGAATGATTCAGCAAAAATCGGTAGATGGCGCATGTCTGCGTTGAATATGGTGGCTCGCGAAAGTGAAGGCTTCTTTCTGGCCACGTCTAACATTTCGTCGCAGTAATCAAATGCCCATACGCTCATGCCATGGCGCGCGAACTGCTCTGCTAGGTTCCCGGTTCCTGTCGCGGCGTCGAGAACATCGACGGGACGGCACCCGTCCAGTGCGGCGATCTCAAGTATGAGCTCAGCGGCCCGCCCGTAGTCGTCAACGCTCTTGTAGAGGTCGTATATGGGGGCGAACTGACTGTACGTGGCGTCGGCGGTGCTTATGGGTGGGAGGTTGTCGAGCGGCATGGCCTAGATACTAGTCGTACAAGCACAGTTGTACAAGAGGTGTTGTACATTGAAGTTGGTAGATGTTACGCTCGTTTCATGGATCAACCTGAGGCCTCGAACGGGCAACGGACTCCTCTCATCCGTGATGCCGCTACTCTCCGGCGAGTCGCCACGCCAGATCGGATCAGAATCTATGAGTTTCTGGTCCGCACAGGCTCGTCCCGGGTTAGCGCGATCGCAGGGGCGCTTGGGCTAGCGGTCGGCTCGGTCAGCCATCACCTTCGGGTCATGTATCAAGACGGCTTTGTCGTCAGGGCGGACGAGCTAGCGCCTGATCGGCGTTCGCGCTTCTGGCGGGCAGTCCCGGGAGGGATCCGATGGGAGTCACCTTCTGATCCCGGCGAACTGCAGTACTTGTCGGCTGTAGACGAAGCCCAGACGGTCATCCAGAGTCGACGCGACGATGCTGTCCGTGCTTGGCGGCAGTCGCTCGCATCGTGGCCGTCGGCTTGGCGCGAGGCAGCCATGGACACTGACTCTGTACTGAAGTTGACGCCCGACCAGGCGGAGAACTTCCGCGATGAGATCCTCGAGGTCATCGCGCGGTGGCGGCAATGCACGCCAGCTTCAGGAATTGCCCGTGATGTGTTCGTATCGTTCATGTCAATACCGATGGGACAGCCGCGAGCGTGAACTCATCTTTCCGGCGGGCTGGGCCAGCCAGCATCTGGTTGAGCGGCGATAAGGCTTTCGTGAGGTACTTTGGCGCGCGCGCGATATCGCTGCTGGCCGTCAGCATGGCCCCGCTGGTCGTGACGTTTGCAGTACTTTCGATCAGCACCAGCGCACACGAGTTGGCTGTAGTCACAATCGCTCGAACTCTGGCTATGCTTGTGCTCTTGCCGGTCGCCGGAGTAGCGGCAGATCGAGTTCGTCCTGGCACGATCCTTGTGACTGCACACGCCATCGCGGCTCTGAGCCAATCCTGTGCGGCTCTCCTACTGCATGCTTCACTGCCAAAGATTCCGTTGTTGACCGTAATGGAGGCCATCAACGGCGGGGCCAGCGCGTTGGCTCTTCCGGTGTTCATGGCGATCGTTCCGGCCGTCGTCGAGGATAGACATCTTGTCCAGGCTAACTCCGCTATCACCATGGTTCGTAGTGCCGCAACGATCGTTGGACCACTATTGGCCAGCTTATTGATCTCTTCAGGTCCGAGTGCTGGTCTCGCGCTTAATGCGGCGCTGTTTGCTCTGTCTGCATGCCTTTGCGGTCAATTGAGACTTGGGGCGCCTGCGACCGATCTGTCTGCTGGACGAAGGCTTATCGACGATATCCGGGAAGGATGGGTTGACTTTGTGTCCCGCTCTTGGATCTGGTCGGTCGTATTCGCTTTCACACTTGTCAACGCGGTCTTTGCCGGCGTTCAGAGCGTAATTGGCCCCATAGTGGCGGTATCCCATCGAGGTCTTGGGCAATCAGGCTGGGGTTTGGCTATCGCTGCGATGGGCGCTGGTATGTTCATTGCCGGTATCGTTATGTACCGCATGCGCCCACGCCACCCGTTAGTCTCCGGACTTGTCAGTGCCACCACCATTGCGCTGCCCCCGTTGTGCCTCTGGGCCGTCCCAAGTGCTCTGCCAGTGGCTTGCGCCTTTCTGGTTGCCGGCATCGGTATGGAAGTGTTCAGCATCTGCTGGCTCAGTGTGCTGCAATTCAACGTACCGCAGGATCGACTCGGCCGCGTCTCTACTTTCGACGCGCTCGGTTCTTACGTGGCTGTGCCCATTGGGACCAGTCTCGCTGGAGTTCTTCAGCCGATTCACGGGGATCTACTACTTCCGCTCGCCGCATTGGTGATCCTTGTTTCTGCCGCAGCCCCGCTAATTGTTCCGAGTGTGAGGTCGATCACGGCTAATACGTGGAGCGACTCCATCGCGGACTGCCCGGAGAAGGATTGACCCTTGACCCGGCAAGGCCTCAGGGTGCGACCGGCGGGACGTCGGTGTTGAGCGCGTCCAGCAGCGGGGTCCAGTCTGTGGCCGGGTCGAGGCCGAGGACGCCGGCCCATGCGGGCACGCACTGCTCCGCGGCGTACTTGTGCCCGTACCCCGCGCCGATGCTGCGGCATACGGGCATGTCGGCCGCGATCTGCCAGAAGGTGATGACCGGAACCCAGGTCATGCGTCCCATGGGGGTGTTCGTCCCCCGCATCTCGTCCATCCATTCGGGCTTGCGCCACAGCAGCTTCGGCGCCCACCACACCACGGGATCGGTGTCGTTCTGCAGGTAGACGAAGCGGGGTTCGTCCCACGGCCCGAACGGCACGTCGCACGGATCGGTGACGAGGTGGTCGCCGGTGGTGGCGAACCGCACGTGGCGGCCGTCGTCCACCACCGGCCAGACCTGCGTCGAGTCCGGGCTGCGGCGTCTGGTGAACGCCGACTGCAAGGGGGTGAAGCCGGGGCAGCCCGTCCACACACCACCGGCGGCGCGGCTGAACAGGTCGTCGGGGCTCTCGAAGATCCCGTTCGATCCGAACGCCCCCAGCGACTCGCCCGCGACGTACAGCTTGGGGCGCCGTGATTCGGGCAGGGACGCTACGCGCTCCTCGATCGCGGCGAACAGCATCTGGGAGGCGTTCACGGGCACGGCCTTCGAGCTGATCATGGTGACCGCCGAGGGCAGCCCCGAGTACTGCATGGCAGCGACGGCACTGTCGCCCCTCATCAGGTACTCGAACGCCGATGTGCTCCATTCGTTGACGTTCCCGCGTCCGGTCGTGGTCACCACGAGGATCGCCTTGCGCTCCCATGCCCCCGTCCGGTCGAGTTCGGCGAGTACCGCGTCGACGACCTCGGGCAGCGTCCGGCCGTTCATCGACGCATAGGCACGGATCGGCTGCAGCGGCTCCTCGGAGGCCGCAGGGAGACCGGCCATGACCTCGGCGACGCGCGCGAGCGTGGGACCCGCGCAGGTGAAACGCTTGCCCTGCAGGCCCAGGCTGTCCCAGGGCTCGAGCGACTCGCCGCTGCCCGAGTGCAGCGGCGTGGTCGGCTGGAACACGTTCGGTGGCGTGCGCAGGTCGACCTGCGCGGACGCGGTGGTGGCCACTCCGACGACGCCACGCAGGATCACCTGATCGAGGAGCACCAGGATCGTGGCGAGCACGACGAGCGTCGACACCGCTCGCGCGACCAGGTCGCGTGCGAACCGGTTGTGCAGATGTGTGGAGAGGATGTTGATGGACGCGAGGGTGAGGCGCCACTGGGCCAGGAACAGCCAGAAGACACCGGACGCCGCCCCGGCCGAGGCGACCGCCCAGAACGCGTCCGGGCCCGGGTGACGCACATAGGCGGCGGTCTGCCGGTGCCAGCGGATGGATCGCAACGGAATGGCGACCATGCCGAGACCGGCCACGGCCGCACCCGCGGCGATGCCACCGCGGCGCACGCCCGGCTTGATGCGGACGCCGAATCGTCCGGCCACCGTCTCCGCCAGCCAGGTGGCCAGCAAGCCGAGCTGATAGCCGCTCATCGCGCCTATCCCCGCGACCAGACCCTGGAAATACCACGGGCGGGGAAGCAGGCTGGGGGTGTAGGACGCCGCGTAGCCGGCGATGCCGGTCGCCACCTCGGGGACGGTGAGCGCCGTGACCTGCGCGGCCAGCGTCTTCCCCGTTCGTCCCACCCGGCCGGGCCTCAACCGGCCGCCGTGCAGGATGACCCCGTTCCTGCCGATCAGCCGACTTCCGCTGAACGGGTTGTGCAGGCGCATGGGCTCAGCTTAGGGGCATCGGCTGGTGAGCAACCATTCAGCGTGCGGGCCGGTCTGCTGCACCGGCCCGCACGCGGGGCCGTTCACTGCGCTGCGGGACGCAGCAGGTCGGTCATGCGCTGCAGTTCGGCCAGCATCGCCGGCCCTGCGGAGGCCACGGCATCGGGGAGTGTGGCCACGCCGTCCTTGACGTACTGCATGGCGAACGGCACGGAGATGGCGGGCTGCACGGAGATGATGCCGAGGCATGCCAGAACGCTGTCGAGGGCGTTGGTGGCCCGCAGACCCGCCGAGGCGCCGCCGTAGGAGAAGAAGGCGGCGGGCTTGCCGCGCCATTCCGGGCCGAGGTAGTCGAGGGCGTTCTTGAGTGCCGCGTTGAAGGAGTGGTTGTACTCGTTCGTCACGAAGACGAAGGCGTCCGCGCCGCCGACGATCTTCGCCCAGGCCTTGGTGTGCTCGTGCTGGTAGTTGCCGAACCGGGGGTGCTCGGGCTCGTCGTAGAGAGGCAGGTCGATCTCCGCCAGGTCGGCGAGTTGGACGTCGAAGTCGCTGTGTGACTGTGCGAAGTCGACCGTCCAATCGCCGAAGGCGCGGCCGATGCGGCCGGGGCGGGTGCTGGCCACGATGACGAGCAGTGTGTGAGACATGATCCTCCTGATCACGATGGTGGGGGCGTGGAAACCGTCGGCGCCCTGTGGGGTGGTTCGTTTCTCAATCATCACTCCGGGTGGGCGGGAGTGGGCGGCCGATGTTCGCGGCGAGACGGGCGCCGATCCCGTTCCTCCGGGCGGAGATCGGCACTGCGCAAACAGTGTGGAAAGTTGTGGCGCGAAGTCGGACCACAACTTTCCACACTGTTTGCCCGACCGTCAGGCGAGAGCGGGAGCTTTCGTCCGGATGAGGTAGTCCCAGGCGCTCAGGCCGGCGGCCGCCCCGCTGCCCTGAGCGACGACGATCTGCTTGTAGGGGGTGCTGGAGCAGTCGCCGGCGGCGAGCACGCCCTCGACCGAGGTCGCGCCGCGGGGGTCGGAGACGATGTCGCCGCGCGGCGTGAGGTCGAGGGTGCCCTTCAGCCACTCGGTGTTGGGCAGCAGGCCGATCTGGACGAAGACTCCCGCGATCTCGACGGTCCTCGCCTCGTCGGTGGCTCGGTCCACATAGCCGAGCCCGGTCACCCGGGAGCCGTCCCCGAGCACCTCGGTGGTCCGGGCGTTGGTGATGATCGTCACGTTCGGCAGCGAGCGCACCTTGTCGAGCAGGATGTCGTCCGCCTTGCACTCGGGCATGAACTCCAGGACGGTGACATGCCGGGTGATGCCGGCCAGATCGATCGCCGCCTCGATGCCCGAGTTGCCGCCGCCGATGACGGCGACGTCCTTGCCCTTGAACAACGGGCCGTCGCAGTGCGGGCAGTAGGTCACGCCCTTGTTGCGGTACTCCTGCTCGCCGGGGACGCCCATGTTGCGCCACCGGGCGCCGGTGGCGACGACGACCGAGCGCGCCCTCAGGGAGGCGTCGTCGCCGAAGTTCACCGTGAACAGGCCGCCCGGCTCGGAGGGGGGAACCAGCGCGGTGGCCACCTGTGAGGTGATCACGTCGATCTCGTACGCGTTGACGTGCTCTTCCAGGGCGGCCGCGAAGCGCGGGCCCTCGGTGTAGGGGATCGAGACGATGTTCTCGATGCCGAGGGTGTCGAGCACCTGGCCACCGAACCGTTCGCCCACCAGTCCGGTGTTGATGCCCTTGCGGGCGAGGTAGATGGCCGCCGCGCACCCGGCCGGTCCCTGTCCTACCACCAGCACCTCGTACGGCTTCTTCTCGTTGAGCGCCTCGGCCTGCCGTGCCGCCGACCCGGAGTCGAGGCGCTTGACGAACTCCTCGATGGTGGTGCGGCCCTGGCCGAACAGTTCCCCGTTGAGATAGATCGTGGGCACGGCCAGCACGTCCTTGGCAGCGACCTCGTCGCCGAACAGTGAGCCCTCGACCGCGGTGTGCTTGATGTTCGGGTTGAGCACGGCCATCGTGTTCAGCGACTGGACGACGGTGGGGCAGTTCTGGCACGACAGCGACATGTAGGTGACGAACTCGAGGGGCCCGTCGAGTTGCTTCACCTGGTCGATGAGGTCCTGCGACTCCTTGATCGGGTTGCCGCCGACCTGGAGCAGTGCGAGGACCAGGGAGCTGAACTCGTGGCCCATCGGGATCCCCGCGAAGCGGACGGAGATGTCGGTGCCCGGGCTCGTGATCGCGAAGGCCGGCTTCCGATCCGAGGCGTCGTCGTCCCTGCGTACGGTCAC
The DNA here is from genome assembly GCF_011758645.1 of Brooklawnia cerclae. NCBI lineage: Bacteria > Bacillati > Actinomycetota > Actinomycetes > Propionibacteriales > Propionibacteriaceae > Brooklawnia > Brooklawnia cerclae. The sequence continues at coordinate 94,397 of NZ_JAAMOZ010000003.1, forward strand.
CTTGTCTGACAGGGCCGCGATGTCGGTGAGCAGTTGTTCGAGTTCTTCGGACTGCGGGCGGTCGTCCAGCGATGCCACGAGTTCGACTTCGCGTGTGATGCGGGGCATCAGTGCGGTGAGTTGCGCGGTCAGGTTGTCGTCCAGCAGGCGGGCACGAGTGGGCATGGTTCTCCTTCGGATGCTGTGGATCGGGGGCAAAAGGGGGTGGGGGTGGGACGAAGCGGTGGCGGGCGGCGGTCCGTCCGCCACCGCGATGTGGCTTGGGGGTACGGAGCCGATCAGATCTTGCCGACGAGGTCGATCCCGGGGGTGAGGGTCTTGGCGCCCTCTTCCCACTTGGCGGGGCACACCTCACCCGGGTGGGCCGCGATGTACTGGGCGGCCTTCACCTTGCGCAGCAGCTCAGAGGCGCTGCGGCCGATGCCCTCGGCGGTCTGCTCGATGTACTGGACGACGCCCTGGGGGTCGACGAGGAAGGTGGCGCGGTCGGCCTGCCCCAGGCCCTCACGCATGTTGTCGAAGTTGGTCGTGACCTGCCCGTTGCTGTCACCGAGCATGAAGTAGCGAACCTTGCCGACCTCGTCACTGTCGTCGTGCCATGCCTTGTGGACGAAGTGCGAGTCGGTGGAGACGGAGTAGACCTCGACGCCCAGCTCCTGGAGTTCGGCGTAGTAGTCGGCCAGATCGCCGAGTTCGGTGGGGCAGACGAAGGTGAAGTCGCCGGGGTAGAAGAAGAAGATGGCCCACTTGCCGAGTACGTCGGTGTCGGAGACCTCGACGAACTCGCCGTTGTGGTACGCCTGCGCGGTGAACGGCAGGATCTTGGTGTTGATCAGTGACATGGCTCGATCGCTCCTTGGTGTCTGGGCTGTACAGGGGATCCATTGGCTGCAACGTGTGCTCGTCCGGGGTTCATTCCCCGGGTCGGCCGAATCCCGCATCGTGGAAGAAACCATTTCCCCGGTGAACTATGAGAGATAGTAGTTATTTTGACTTGATCCAATTTGGGACGACGCCCGCGGCTCGCCGCCGTGGGAGTTCCGGCGGCCTCAGTTGCCGCTTCGGCGCGGGATCGCGCTCGTGCCGTCGTCCGTGTTGTCGTCCTGACATCCGGGTGGACGCCCGAGTTGACCTCCTCGGTGCTGCGGTTGGTGCGGTGGGCCGCGGCTTCGGTGCGGCTCACGCGGGCCGCGTACAAGGACGGCACCCCGGCCAAACGCCACAGCCGCTGCGGTGTGGCTCACGCGGGCCGCGTGTGCTTCCCGAGGACGCCCGGTTCTCCCGCGGGTGCTGTACCGCCCGCGGGAAGATGGGGCACCCGCGCGAGGTCAGGCGGCCCGCGTGAAGCACGCTGTTGGTGCAAGAGCGACCCGTCGGGTCGCGGAGCGCCCTGCGATGCGTTGCAAGCTTTATTGCATACAATTTTGCTCGACGCGTGTGTATGTAGGAGGTGTCGGCGATGCTCGATGAGGAACTCGAGTCGTTTTCGGATCAGACGGCGGACGATCATCCGCTGGGTCTGGCGGGGCAGGTCTACGACAGCCTGGTGGGGCTGATCCTCCAGGGTCAGCTGACCCCCCGGCAGCCCCTGCGCATCCACGCTCTGGCCCGTCGGCTCGGGGTGTCGGCGACCCCGGTGCGCGAGGCTCTCGTCCGGGCGAGCGCCATAGGCATCGTCACCCGAGAGAACAACAAAGGCTTCCGGGTCGCTCCGCGACCCAGCGCGGCGGAACTGGACGATCTGTTCGTGGCGCGCATCGCCCTTGAGGCACAGACTGCGCGCCTGGCATCGACGCGGGTGGACGATTCGCTCATCGAGCATCTTGAAGAGGCGCTTGATTACCAGAGACGATGCGGCGAAGAGTCGACGTTCGAGAGCTTCACGGGCTTTCTCAACGGCGACCGGGTGTTTCATGCCCATATTGCCGAGGCGGCACGCAACAGGTTCTTGTCGACCGCGCTCGACATGCTCGGCAGTCATGTGCAGAGGTACCGGTCGTTCAACGAGACCGTGGTGACCGACCGGGACGAGACCCTGGCCGAGCATCGCGCGATCATCGACGCGATCCGTGACCAGAACCCGCTCGCCGCCGAGGCCGCGATGACGCTGCATCTGGCGAACCTCCGCATGCGTGTCCGCCGCGAGCGGATCGGTGAGGAGCCGGAGCAGCCCTCCCGGTGATCGGCCAGCAATTTTCTGCGAAGGTTGACTGACTCCAAAATATATACGATATTAGTAAGTGCGTCATCAAGGCATCGCTGGCAAAGGAGACAGCACGAGGTGAACGGCGTCGTTCCGCGCAAGGCGCCGATCCGAGGGTGAGTCGCACGGGCGAAGACCCGGATGGAGCGCTGGGGGCCATGGTGGCCGACACGGCGTCAGCTGCCGATGCTGGCGGTGACGAGCGCGGATCGACGGGAAAGAGAGGACCCCGAATGGGTACAACCACGACCGAAACCACCCGCCCACGACTGGCAATGACGCTCGGCGATCTGTCGGGCATAGGCCCGGAGTTGGCTGTCAGGCTGCTTGCCTCCGCGCTCAATCGAGACAAGGCCGACGTACTTCTGCTTGCCTCCGCAGATGAACTGGAGCGTTTCGCTAACGAAGTCGGTGAGGCCGTTCCCGTATCGGCGCATGGGGAACCCGGCCATGTGACCCTGGTGGGCTCAAGGTTGGCCGATCAACCGGTGGAACGGGGCGTCGCATCAATGGCTGGCGGCAGGCGCTCGATGAGCGATCTGCTCGATTGCCTTGATCTGTTCAAGAAGGGCCGCGTCGACTCGATCATGTTCCTGCCGCTCAACAAGTCGGCCCTCCATGACGCCGGGATGCACGAGGAAGACGAACTGCGTTGGTTCGCGAAGGAACTCGGCTACAAGGGCGTGACCTCCGAACTCAACTTTGCCGGAGGCCTCACAACTTCACGGGTGACGTCCCATTGCGCGATCAAGGAGGTTCCGGAACGCGTCAATGCCCGATCGGTCTTCGATGCCATCCGCTTGCTCCACGAGGTGATCAGCGCGAATGGAATCGACAAGCCGCGGCTGGCGGTGTGTGCCCTGAATCCGCACGCGGGCGAGTCTGGCCGGTTCGGGCGCGAGGAAATCGATCACATCGTGCCGGGGATCCGGTTGGCGCGGGACTCGGGCATCGATGCATCGGGGCCTTTCCCCTGTGACACGGTCTTCATCGCGGCCCGTGACGGCGCCTACGACGGCGTCGTGACGATGTATCACGATCAGGGACAGATCGCCATGAAACTCATGGGCTTCGACGCCGGGGTCACCGTTCAGGGCGGACTCCCAGTGCCCATCGCCACACCGGCGCACGGCACTGCCTACGGCATCGTCGGGCAGAACAAAGCCAATGTCGGGGCGGCGCAGCAGGCATTCGACATAGCGGTCGCGCTCGGGCATCGCACCGTTGCCAACCGAGTGGGGGCCGGACGATGAGCACGCCGATCGCGGGGCCGGCGCGCGCAGACGGCATTGCCGTCGACAAAGGTGCCTGGGCGACGAGGTTGGTCTTTCTCGTGGTCGGTGTCGCGGTTCTGGTCGCGGGAGTCGGGTACGGCCTCGAGACGGACGCGGGACTCGTCGGCCCAGGCCTGGTGCCGTTCGCGGCGGGCCTGGTGACCGTGGTGGCGTCCCTGTGGGAGTGCGTGCGGACGTTCCTGCTGGAGCGTCGTAGCGCGGGCCCGGACGCTACCGCGTCCCGGATTGCGAATACCGTCGAGGCGTCTGCTCCAGAGGACCTGGACAATTTCGGGCGCAGCACGCTTCAGCGCAATCGGGCAGTCGTTCTCGTGTTCCTCGTCCTGGCGGTGACGGTCGTGTTGACCTACGTCATCGGGCTGCTGCTGGCGCTGAGTCTCATGGTCATCGCCCTGTTGGTGCTCATAGAGAAAAAGCGCTGGTGGGTCGGCCTTCTTGGCGGGGTGGCGGCGTTCCTGTTCGGCTACTTGGTGTTCGGCCTTGCACTCAAGGTTCCGCTGCCGACCGGGATGCTCGGTCTGATCTGAGGAAGTGGAGACAATGCTCGAGAACATCCTTCTGGGATTTCAAACCTCCCTTACCCCTGAGAACCTGCTGTGGTGCCTCATCGGCGTGGTCCTAGGTACGGTCATCGGCATGTTGCCGGGGCTCGGAGCGACTACCGGTGTGGCGATTCTCCTTCCGTTGACTCTCTCGATGGATCCGGTGACGGCGCTCATCATGCTGGCGGGCATCTACTACGGCTGTCAGTACGGCGGAACGATCGCGGCGGTCCTGATCGCGACGCCCGGTGACGCGAACGCAGTGGCGACGGTCATCGACGGCTACGCCCTGGCCAGAAAAGGACAAGCTGGCAAGGCGCTGGCCATCGCCGCCATCGGCTCGTTCGTGGCGGCCATCATCTCGTTGGTCCTGTTGTGCCTGGTGGCTGCCCCGATCGCGACGTTCGCTCTCAAGTTCGGGCCAGCCGAGATGCTGGCCATCATGATCATGGGATTGTTGACGATCATCTCCTTCTCCGGTGAGAACCTGGCCAAGGGGCTCATGATGGCGGGGGTCGGCCTGTTCCTGTCGACGGTCGGCATGTCGTCGGGTTTCGCGAAGTCCCGGTTCACTTTCGGCAGCGTCAATCTGCTCGGCGGCATCGATTTCGTCGTCGTCATGATCGGAGTCTTTGCGATCGGCGAGGTCGTCAGTCAGATCGGGGCGGGTGGAGTGCAACCGATCCGGACGAGGATGCGCGACATGGTGATCCGCAGGAAGGACATCCAAGAGTCGCTGCCTTCCATCCTCCGGGGAACAGGGGTCGGGTTCCTGCTCGGTTGCCTGCCCGGGGCGGGCTCCACGCTGGCGGCGTTGGTGAGCTACGGAGTGGAGAAGCAGGTCAGCCCGTTCAAGGCGAATTTCGGCCATGGCGCCATTCAGGGCGTGGCGGCTGCGGAGTCGGCCAACAACGCTGCGGCCAACGCCAACTTCGTCCCGACCCTGGCCCTCGGCGTCCCGGGCGGCACAACGACGGCGGTGCTGCTCGGAGCATTCGTCATGTACGGCGTGCAGCCTGGCCCTCTGCTGTTTCAGAACCAGCCAGCTCTCGTCTGGGGGTTACTGACGTCGTTCTTCATCGGCAACGTGATCCTGCTCGTACTGAATCTGCCGTTGGCTCCGGCCTTTGCACAGGTCTTGAGGCTGAACTACGCGTTCCTCTATCCGGCGATTCTGTTCTTCAGCTTGATCGGCGCATTCGCGGTCGGCAACAACTCGTTTGCTCTGATCGTGGTGCTGGCTGCGGGGGTTGCGGGTTTCTTCCTGAAGAAGTACGACTACCCGACAGCGCCGCTGATCCTCGGACTCGTGCTCGGCCCGATGGCGGAAAAGGCGCTGGTCCAAACCTCCTCGTATGCCAACGGTGACCTGAGCGTCATCTTCACCGAGCCGATCGCACTCGCGATTCTCGTTCTCACCGTCGCGATCATGGCCGTGCCGAGCCTGGTCAAGCGGATTGCGTCGGCCGGCAAGAAGCGGGGTGATGCCGGAATCGGCGCGAGCAGCGGTACCCCGGACGCTCCAGTGGCTGAGAGCGATGCCGCGGCTCCTGATCCCGAGGCGGGTATCAGTTCTGCGACAGCTGGTGGCAGCGAGCGCGCCACGAGTACGGCGTCATCGCGCGCCATGCCCGACTGAGTGACTCATGCGTCCGATTCCCGGTGGCGGCCGGGACGAAGCAGACCGATTTCGTGCAACGAATAGTGATCAGGAGAACCACATCAATGAACACTCGCAAAGCAGCAAGATTCATTGCCTGCGCCACCGTCGCGGTGTCGCTCACAGCATGCTCCGGTGGTAGCACCCCTAGTGGTGACGGGAGCTTCAACCCGGGGAATCGCCTCACCATGATCGTCCCCATGGCCGCCGGCGGCGGCTCGGATCTTTCGGGACGTGCCATCGCGTCAGGTTTGGAGTCCGTGGTCGGGCAGACGATCTCCGTCGAAAACTTGGAAGGTGGGGGTGGTGCCGTGGGATACGCGGCGTTCATGGGTGATGAAGGGGACGCCTCGTACCTACTCGCCACTGAGACCGCACTGGTCAACCTGCCGTTGACCGAGGATGTGCCGTTCACATGGCGTTCTTTCACCCCGATCATGAAAGTCGGCCAGGACTCCACAATCATGGTGGTTCCCACGAGCGCCAGTTTCGAGACGTGCGCGGATGTCGTGGATGCAGCAAGGTCGGGGCAGGTGCGCGTGGCGGTCTCCGGAGGAGTCACGGGAAACGATGCCATCCAGTTCGGGCTTATCGAGCAGGACCAGGACGTCGAGTTCCAGCGTGTCCCCTACGAATCGGGCGGTGAGGTCATCGCCGCCCTCCTCGGTGGGCATGTCGACGTGTCGCTCACCAACCCCAGCGAAGTGATGGGGCAATTGGAAGCCGGCGATCTGAAGCCGCTGTGCGTGATCGCGGAAGAGCGCTATGAATACCCCGAACTTGCCGACATACCGACAACTGTTGAGCAAGGGATCAATGTCACCTTCTCGCAGTTCCGGGGCATCATCGCCCCCGGTGGTATCTCGGACGAGGCCAAGGCCTACTGGATCGATGCCTCCAGGACCTATGTCGAGTCGGATGCCTTCAAGGAGTACATGTCGACGAACTACATGCAGACAGACCCGCTCTTCGGGGACGATTTCGCGTCCTATCTCGAGACCTACGAGGCTGATCTGAAGGCCGGGTTGGAGAGCTGATCGTCCTCTCCGCCCACTGGAGGTGCCATTCTCGCCCCGAGGGGATGGCACCTCCTTCATGTCCGCCTCAGTTCACGCGGGCCGCGTGTCTTTCCCGAGGACGCCCGGTTCTCCCGCGGGCGCTGTACCACCCGCGGGAGAACACAACACCCGCGTGAGGTCAGGCGGCCCGCGTGAAGCACGCATGATGGACCCGCGTGGAGCAGATGCAGACCCGCGTGACCCAAGTACCGACCCGGATGGCAGCCCGGGAATAACCCTGATCGGCACACGGTTGAGTCGAGTGGACTCAACTTGGTCGGATGAGTGCGTTAGACTCAACTTCGTCACGCGGCTCAGGCCGCCGGCTTGATCCGCAGGCCAGAACTTCCCGGCTCCGCCGGGCGCACTATCAGGAGGAAACACATGGCTCGTGCAGTCGGTATCGACCTCGGCACCACCAACTCGGTGATCGCCGTGCTCGAAGGCGGTGAACCCACCGTCATTCCCAACGCCGAGGGCGCGCGTACCACTCCGTCGGTGGTCGCGTTCACCAAGAACGGCGAGGTGCTGGTTGGCGAGGTCGCCAAGCGGCAGGCCGTCACCAACCCCGAGAGGACGATCCGCTCTGTCAAGCGGCACATGGGGACGAGTTGGACGACCGACATCGACGGCAAGACGTATCGTCCGCAGCAGATCAGCGCGTCCGTGTTGCAGAAGCTGAAGCGCGACGGTGAGGCCTACCTCGGCGAGCCCATCACCAATGCGGTCATCACCGTCCCAGCCTATTTCGGCGATGCCGAACGCCAGGCCACCAAGGAGGCCGGCGAGATCGCAGGCCTGACCGTCGACCGCATCATCAACGAGCCCACCGCTGCGGCTCTCGCCTACGGCCTCGACAAGACCGACCAGGAGCAGACCGTGCTGGTCTTCGACCTCGGCGGCGGCACCTTCGACGTCTCGCTCCTCGACATCAGCGAGGGCGTCTTCGAGGTCAAGGCCACCAAGGGCGACCCCCGCCTGGGCGGCGACGACTGGGACCAGCGGATCATCGACTTCCTGGTCAAGCAGTTCCAGAACAAGACCGGCGTCGACCTGGCGAAGGACAAGATGGCCGGCCAGCGCCTGAAGGAGGCGGCCGAGCGCGCCAAGATCGAGCTCAGCCAGGTGCAGAGCACCGAGATCAACCTGCCGTACATCACCGCCGGCGCGGAAGGCCCGCTCCACCTCGAGGAGAAGCTGACTCGCGCCGAGTTCCAGCGCATGACCCAGGACCTGCTCGACCGCTGCAAGAGCCCGTTCAACGCCGTGCTGTCCGATGCGAAGGTCGCCGTCTCGCAGATCGATCAGATCATCCTGGTGGGCGGCTCGACTCGTATGCCGGCGGTCGTCGACCTGGTTCGCGAACTGTCGGGCGGCAAGGAGCCGAACAAGTCCGTCAACCCGGACGAGGTCGTCGCGCTGGGCGCGTCCCTGCAGGCCGGCGTTCTGAAGGGCGAGGTCAAGGACGTCCTGCTGCTCGACGTCACCCCGCTGTCGCTGGGCATCGAGACCAAGGGCGGCGTGATGACGCGCATCATCGAGCGCAACACCACGATCCCGACGAAGCGTTCCGAGATCTTCACCACGGCCGAGGACAACCAGCCGTCCGTGATGATCCAGGTCTACCAGGGCGAGCGGCAGTTCGCCCGCGACAACAAGTCGCTCGGCAACTTCGAGCTCACCGGCCTGATGCCCGCTCCCCGTGGCCTGCCGCAGATCGAGGTCACGTTCGACATCGACGCCAACGGCATCGTCCACGTGTATGCGAAGGACATGGCCACCGGCAAGGAGCAGTCGATGACGGTGACCGGTGGCTCGGCACTCGGCAAGGACGAGATCGACCACATGGTCAAGGAGGCCGAGGCCAACGAGGAGGCCGACAAGAAGCGTCGCGAGTCCGTCGAGATGCGCAACGAGGCGGACGCGCTGGCTTTCCGCACCGAGAAGCTGCTCGACGAGAACAGCGACAAGATCCCGGAGAACGTCAAGACTCCGGTCGTCGAGTCCCTCGCCGCGCTGAAGGAGACCCTGAAGGGCACCGACAACGACGACGCGGTGAAGACCGCGATGGAGGACCTCAACCACAAGGCCGCCGCCATGGGGCAGGCTGTCTACGAGGCGGCGCAGGCCCAGCAGCAGGCAGCCCCGTCCGCCGACGAGCCGACTACCGAGACCGGGCAGGGCCCGGACGACGTGGTGGACGCCGAGATCGTGGACGACGACAAGAAGGAATGAGCACGAGTCTGGCGGCGCCCGGGACAACCGGGCGCCGCAGGCGCGCTCTCGTAGGAGGACAACACAATGACTGAACCCGTGGACAGGCCGGCCGAGCAGGCCCAGGACGAGCGTCCGGACGTGGTGGACGACGATCGGGCCACAGCGGCGGCGACCGAGTCCCCGGAGGATGCCTCCCGGCGTCTCCAGGCCTTGGTGGACGAGCGCACCGAGGACCTGAAACGTGTGCAGGCCGAGTACATCAACTACAAGAAGCGTGTGGACCGTGATCGGTCGCTGGCCCGGCAGGCCGGGGCGGAGTCGGTGCTGCGCGATCTCATGCCGGTCTTCGACTCGATCGTGGCCGCCGGTCGGCACGACGAACTCGCCGGTGGGTTCAAGCTGACCGCCGACGAGCTCACGAGGGTGGCACACGCCCATGGCCTGGAGTCGTTCGGCGAGCCGGGCGACGAGTTCGACCCGCGGTTGCACGAGGCGCTCATGCAGGTCGCCGTCCCCGGCACCGGCGAGATGACCGTCAAGGACGTCATGCAGGTCGGCTACCGGATCGGCGACCAGGTGGTTCGTCCCGCCCGGGTGGTCGTGGCGGTGCCCGACGGCACGGACGACGGCTCGGAGGCGGCCAGGGCTGCGGAGGACGCGGGAAGCGGCGACGCGGATCAGGCGCGACCGGAGGCCGACGAGGCTCGGTGACGGCGACCCGGTGACGATGGGAAGGGGGATCCAACGGTGAGCTCGAGAGACTGGCTGGAGAAGGACTACTACAAGGTCCTCGGTGTGTCGAAGGACGCCAAGCCCGAGCAGATCAAGAAGGCGTTCCGCAAGATCGCGCGCGAGAACCACCCCGACCAGCATCCCGGCGACAAGGCCGCCGAGCAGCGGTTCAAGGAGGCCTCCGAGGCCCACGACATCCTCTCCGACCCGCAGAAGCGGCGCGAGTACGACGATCAGCGCAGTCTGTTCGGCGGGGGCTCGAGCTTCCACTTCCCTCGCGGGGGTCAGGCGAGCACCGCTCACGCGTCGGGTGAGGACGTCTTCCGTACGGTGAGCGACACGGGTCTGGGCGATCTGTTCAGCAACCTGTTCGGACAGGCGACCTCGCCGACCAGACGCGCGTCCGGCCGTGGCCCGCGTCGTGGGGCTGACGTCGAGGGCGAGGTCACCATCGGCTTCAACGAATCGGTCGAGGGTGCGACCGTCGGCGTCCAGATGATCAGTGAGGACGCCTGCCCCGCCTGTCACGGCACCGGGGCAAAGGCGGGAACGTCACCGCGCGTCTGCCCGACCTGCCAGGGATCGGGCATGCAGCAGTCGACCTCGGGGGGCGTCTTCCAGGTCGCCGAGCCATGCCGCGAATGCCACGGCCGCGGCCTGATCGTCGACGATCCCTGTGAGGTCTGCCACGGTTCCGGGCGTTCCCAGAGCCGGCACACGATGCAGGTGCGCATTCCCGCCGGCGTGATCGACGGGCAGAAGATCCGCATCAAGGGCAAGGGCAGCGCGGGCGAGAACGGTGGAGCGGCCGGCGACCTGTACGTGGTCGTCCATGTGCGTCCGCACCCGGTGTTCGGACGCCAGGGGGACAACCTGACGGTCACGGTTCCCGTGACGTTCGCCGAGGCCGCGCTCGGGGCGGAGATCGAGGTGCCCACGATCGAGGGCTCGACGGTCAAGCTGCGGGTTCCGGCGGGGACACCCAACGGGCGGACGTTCCGTGTCCGGGGCCGTGGCGTCGCCAGATCGGCCGGAGCCCAGTCGTCGGGGACCAGGGGTGACCTGCTCGTCACCATCGAGGTGCAGGTACCGGGATCGCTGTCGAACGCCGCTCGCGAGGCCCTCGAGGCCTATGCCGGCGCCGCCGGTGAGCCGAATCCGCGGGCCGGGCTGCTGGCGCGGGCGCGATGAACACCTCCGAGCGGCTCCCTCAGCTGATGGACCCGGACGCCCCGGCGTTCAGCATCTCCGTCGCGGCGGCGCTGGCCGACATGCATCCCCAGACGTTGCGCACCTACGACCGGCTGGGGCTCGTCGTCCCCAGCCGGGCACGAGGCGGAGGACGACGCTATTCCCCGCGTGACGTCGGCAAGCTGCGACTGATCCAGCATCTGTCGCACGAGGAGGGCATCAACCTCAACGGCATCCGGCGGATCATCGACCTCCAGTCCGAGTTGGACGAGACCCGCCATCGTCTGGACGAGTTGGCCTCGCTCGTCCGGCAGTTCGCCGAACAACGGGAGACGATGGCCCCGCGCGTGTTCGCCGCGGGATCATCGGGATACGTGGCGCAGGGGCGTCGTCCCCGTCGGCCGTTGGCCCTACCCGGGAGTTGAGGGTCCTCCCGGGGTCGCGCATGGTGGCGCGGGACCGCGAAACGTCCTAACCTGAAAGGCGTCGTTGCTGCAGTGATACATCGGCACGATATATTGAACGCGTCGTAAGTCGTCCCGAGTGTGAGGATTCCCATGTCACTGCGCCAGCAGACCCTGGATCTGGCGATCCTCGGTCGCTTGATGCGCGGGCCTTCGCACGGGTACGAACTGCGCAAGCACGTCAACGTGGTCATGGGATACCTGCACAAGGTCTCCTTCGGATCCCTCTACCCGGCGCTGCGGCGCCTGCTGGACAGCGGATTCATCTGTGACTGCGGAGCGGGCCGGACGACCCTCATCGTCGGCAACCGTTCGCGACGTGTGTACCACCTCACCACCTCCGGCCAGGAGCACCTCACGCGTGAACTGGCCGCTGCCGAGCGCCAGGCGGTGTCGGACGACGACTTCGGCGTCCGCTTCAGCCTGTTCGGGATCACCGATCCCCGCACCCGGCTGTTCGTCCTGCGTGGACGACGTGACCACATCTGGTCCCGGCTGGTGGCGCTCGACGAGTGCGTCCAGCCCGACCAGGACGCCTATACCCAGGAGCTTGTGCGGCACCAGCGCGAGAGCGTCGCGCAGGAAGTGGCCTGGCTCGACCAGGTCATCGCCGCAGAAGAAAACGCGTCCGTGAACGGGACTGTCCCGTCAGGCGCCTACTCAACCAAGGAGAACAGATGAGCACGATTCGCGTCGCGATTGTCGGCGTGGGCAACTGCGCGTCATCCCTCGTCCAGGGGGTGACGTACTACCGGGACGCCCCTGTGGATGAGACTGTGCCCGGCTTGATGCACGTCCAGTTCGGCGACTACCACATCCGTGACATCGAGTTCGTGGCCGCGTTCGACGTCGATGCCCTCAAGGTCGGCCTCGACCTTGCCGATGCCATCAATGCGAGTGACAACTGCACCATCAAGATCAGCGACGTCGCGCCCACGGGCGTCATCGTCCAGCGTGGTGTCACCCTCGACGGCCTGGGCAAGTACTACCGCGAGACCATCGAGGAATCGCCCGCGGAGCCGGTGGACGTCGTTCAGGCGCTCAAGGACGCCAAGGTCGATGTTCTCGTCAGCTACCTGCCGGTGGGTTCCGACGAGGCGGACAAGTACTACGCGCAGTGCGCCATCGACGCCGGGTGCGCGTTCGTCAACTGCCTCCCGGTCTTCATCGCCTCCAACCCGGAGTGGGCACAGAAGTTCGTCGACGCCGGTCTGCCGATCGTCGGGGACGACATCAAGAGCCAGATCGGTGCCACCATCACGCACCGCGTGCTGGCCAGGCTGTTCGAGGAGCGCGGCATTCAGATCGAGCGCACCTACCAGCTGAACGTCGGCGGCAACATGGACTTCAAGAACATGCTGGAGCGCGAGCGCCTCGTGTCGAAGAAGATCTCCAAGACCCAAGCCGTCACCAGCAACGTCGAGCATCACTTCGAGGATCGCGACATCCACGTCGGCCCGTCCGACTACGTCGATTGGCTGGACGATCGCAAGTGGGCGTTCGTCCGCCTCGAGGGGCGCAACTTCGGCGGCGCACCGGTGAGCCTGGAGTACAAGCTCGAGGTGTGGGATTCCCCCAACTCCGCCGGCGTGGTGATCGACGCGATCCGTGCGGCCAAGATCGGCCTGGACCGGGGCATCAGCGGCCCGCTGCTGTCTCCCGCGAGCTTCTTCATGAAGTCCCCGCCGGAGCAGCGTCACGACGAGGACGCTCTCGAGTCGGTCGAGGCGTTCATCCGCGGAGAGGTCGAGCGCTGATCGGCACGGCGAGCACGTCGTCTCTCGCACGGGGCGGGTCCTTCGGGGCCCGCCCCGTGCCGTTCCGCCGCTCTTCCGCTCGCTGAGCCTGTCGGAACGAGGTGGTCCTTTCGACGGGTTCAAGGATCGTGGGTCTGTGCTCGTTGAGCCTGTCGGAACGAGGTGGTCCTTTCGACGGGTTCAAGGATCGTGGGTCTGTGCTCGTTGAGCCTGCCGGAACGAGGTGGTCCTTTCGACGGGTTCAAGGATCGTGGGTCTGTGCTCGTTGAGCCTGCCGGAACGAGGTGGTCCTTTCGACGGGCTCAAGGATCGTGGGTCTGTGCTCGTTGAGCCTGCCGGAACGAGGTGGTCCTTTCGACGGGCTCAAGGATCGTGGGTCTGTGCTCGTTGAGCCTGCCGGAACGAGGTGGTCCTTTCGACGGGCTCAAGGATCGTGGGTCTGTGCTCGTTGAGCCTGCCGGAACGAGGTGGTCCTTTCGACGGGCTCAAGGATCGTGGGTCTGTGCTCGTTGAGCCTGCCGGAACGAGGTGGTCCTTTCGACAGGCTCAAGGATCGTGGGTCTGTGGTCGTTGAGCTTGTCGAAACGACGCCGAGAAGGGGCACGCAACCCACCTCACTAGGATGAGCCGCATGGACGCTGCCGAGAACCCTCCGGCGAGGATCGACCTGGGGCCGACCCGATACCAGCTGTTCGATGCCTTCGTCTGGGTGGGACTGGGGCTGGTGGTCGGTGTCTTCCTCGCGCTCAGTACGGCTCTGACCGGTGAGGTGAACGAGGGCACCGTGATTCTCGGGGTGGGAGTGGTCGTGCTGGCACTGGCGTCGCTGGTGCTCGAGTTCAGGGCACTTCCCGGGGCAGTCGTCACCGTCGGGGACGACGAGGTGGCGCTCGTCCCACGGCGCGGCGACGAGGTCCGGTTTCCGCGAGGCCAGATCGGCGGCATCCGTCTTGATCCGCCCGTCCGTGACGGCGGTCTCGCCTCCGGTCGTGGCCCGGGGGTGGTCGATCACCCCGGGAGCCTGCGCTCCACGCGGGCGGCACGGCGTCGCCGAGGGCTGCAGCGTCCGACCTGGCGGTTGACGGTGCTGTCCGCCACCGGGTCCGCGATGCTGGCCGACGTGGGTGTGGGTGGCAATGCCGAGCGCGTCGAACAACTCCGGAGAGCCTGCGAGGCGACCGGAATCCGGTTCGCATCCGGGGAATGACTGGGGAATATCAGCCTTCGTTCCAGGGTTGAGTGACATAGACTCAACTTTGTCCTGATTCACCGAACGCGGAGACCCCATGGATACGGAGAAACTCACAACCATGAGCCGCGACGCGGTATCGACTGCGCTGCGACTCGCCCTCACCAACGGCAACCCCTCGGCCGAGCCGGTGCACCTGCTGCACGCGCTGCTGCTCGTCCCCGAGAACTCGGTAGCCCCCTTGCTCGCCAAGGTCGGCGCCGACGCCGGCCAGATCGACCAGCAGGCGCTCGCTGCCGTCAAGCGGTTACCCAGCACCTCGGGCGCCTCGGTCACCCAACCTCAGCTGTCCGGCCCGCTCGCCCGCGTCATGGCGGACGCGGAGACCCGCGCCGAGGAACTCGGTGACCAGTTCGTCGCCACAGAGCATCTGCTCATCTCGCTGGCGGCGGTGACCTCCGAGGCCGCGACCATCCTCAACCGTGCGGGCGCGCTGCCCGACAAGCTCGCCCAGGCCTTCAGCGAGGCCCGGGGCAGCAAACGCGTCACGAGTGCGGAGGCCGAGGGCGGGCAATCCGCTCTCGACAAGTACTCGGTCGACCTGACCGCGCGTGCCCGCGAGGGCCACCTCGACCCGGTCATCGGGCGCGACGCCGAGATCCGGCGCGTTGTCCAGGTGCTGTCGCGCCGTACGAAGAACAACCCCGTGCTCATCGGTGAGCCCGGCGTCGGCAAGACCGCCGTCGTCGAGGGCCTGGCCCAGCGCGTCATCGCGGGCGATGTGCCCGATTCGCTACGCGGACGCCGCGTCGTGTCGCTCGACCTGGCGTCCATGGTCGCTGGTGCCAAGTACCGCGGTGAGTTCGAGGAGCGCCTGAAGGCCGTCCTCAACGAGATCAAGGAGGCCCAGGGGCAGATCATCACCTTCATCGACGAACTGCACACGGTCGTCGGAGCGGGTGCCGCCGAGGGCGCGATGGACGCGTCCAACATGCTGAAGCCCTTGTTGGCCCGCGGTGAGTTGCGCATGATCGGCGCGACGACGCTCGACGAGTACCGCGAGCACATCGAGAAGGATCCCGCCCTGGAACGCCGGTTCCAGCAGGTCTACGTCGGCGAGCCGAGCGTCGAGGACTCCATCGCGATCCTCCGCGGCATCCGCGAGCGCTACGAGGCACACCACAAGGTGCGCATCACCGACGGAGCCCTGGTCGCCGCAGCCACGCTGTCGCACCGCTACATCACCAACCGTTATCTTCCCGACAAGGCGATCGACCTCGTGGACGAGGCTGCGTCCCGGTTGAGGATGGAGATCGACTCCTCCCCCGAGGAGATCGATCAGCTGCGGCGCCAGGTCGACCGCCTGACGATGGAGCAGTTCGCGCTCGGCAACGAGAGCGATCCCGCGTCGCGTGCGCGCCTGGACGCGTTGAACGCGGAACTGGCGGACGCACAGGAGAAACTGCGTGCCCTGGAGGCACAGTGGGAGGCCGAGAAGGCCGGGCTGAACCGCGTCGGCGAGCTGAAGACGCAGATCGACGCCCTGCGCACCGACGCCGAGAAGTACCAGCGCGAGGGCAACCTCGAGAAGTCGGCGCAGATCATCTACGGCGAGATCCCAGCCCTGGAACGGCAGATGGAGGCCGCGGCGAAGGCCGACGAGGAGGCCCAAGCTCGGTCGATGGTGCGCGAGGAGGTCACCTCCACCGATATCGCCGAGGTCGTCAGCGCGTGGACCGGCATCCCGGTCGGCAAGATGCTCGAGGGTGAGACCCAGAAGCTGCTCGAGATGGAGCAGCGCATCGGCGACCGCCTGATCGGCCAGAAGCAGGCCGTCAAAGCCGTGTCGGACGCGGTGCGCCGCGCCCGCGCGGGCATCTCCGACCCCAACCGGCCCACCGGAAGCTTCCTGTTCCTGGGCCCGACCGGCGTCGGCAAGACCGAGTTGGCCAAAGCCCTGGCCGAGTTCCTCTTCGATGACGAGCAGGCCATGGTGCGCATCGACATGAGCGAGTACATGGAGAAGCACTCCGTCTCGCGGCTCGTCGGAGCCCCTCCCGGCTACGTCGGATACGAGGAGGGCGGTCAGCTCACCGAAGCGGTGCGGCGTCGTCCGTACTCGGTGGTGCTGCTGGACGAGGTCGAGAAAGCACACCCCGACGTCTTCAACATCCTGTTGCAGGTGCTGGACGACGGCCGTCTGACCGACGGGCAGGGGCGCACGATCGACTTCCGCAACGTCATCCTCATCATGACCTCCAACCTCGGCAGCAACTTCCTGGCCGACCCCGGGCTCGACGAGCAGGCCAAGTACAACGCCGTCATGGGCGTCGTGCGCAAGGCGTTCCGTCCGGAGTTCCTCAACCGGCTGGACGAGGTCGTCATGTTCACACCGTTGAGCCGCGAGGATCTGGCGCGCATCGTCGACATCAACCTGGGCCGCATCAACAAGCGGCTCGCCGACCGCCGGATCAACATCGTGGTCACCGACGCCGGTCACGAGTGGCTGGCCGAGACCGGTTACGACCCCGTCTACGGCGCGCGGCCGTTGCGCCGGCTGCTGCAGACCACGATCGAGGACGAACTCGCCCGCCGCCTGCTCGCCGGCGAGGTGACCGACGGTGCCACGGTGACATTCGATGTCACCAGCGACCGGTCGGGGCTGCGGGTCATCCCGACGATGTGACCAGGTTCCTTCAAATTGCGTCGAGCGCTGGGCCTGAGTGGCGTTTGCGGTAGTCACACGCCATCGCTGGTCGGGCTGCTGGCGAATTGAAGGAACTGAGTCACGCTGCGTGCCCCGTTTGTCCTGCTGGGTGTGGTCGTCCACCGGGCAGGACGGACGGGGCATCCCTGACTCGCCCCTGGGGTTCGGTTGTGGGGGCTCCTCCCGGCGTCCGGATCGGGGAGAATTCGTGCGACGCAATGTTCCACCGAAGCTCACGCGATATCCCATTCCGTCGTCATCGACCGAGAGGAACCCCGATGTCGTCCCTGGTCATTTACGAATCCCTGTTCGGCAACACAGCTCAGGTGGCCCAGCGGGTCGCCGAGTCCCTGGGCGTGGAGGCCACACCGGTCGCCGATGCCCCGACCGAACTGCCCGAAGAGGTCTCCCTGCTCGTCGTGGGCGCCCCGACCCACGTGTTGGGCCTGTCGTCCGAGAACACCCGCAAGTCTGCCGCCGAGAACGGCGCGCCCGAGATGCACACGGGCGTCCGCGAATGGGCCGCCACGGTGAGGGGACGCCCGGGTGTGCACGTGGTGACGTTCGACACGTCGAGTTCCACATTCCTCGGAACCGCCGCGAAGGCCGCGTCCAAGGCGCTGAAGAAAGCCGGGTTCACCGATGTCGAGCGCGGCGAGGTGTTCAAGGTGCTGGGCAATGCGGGCCCACTGGCCGAGGGCGAACTCGATCGTGCGAGCGAGTGGGGCCGGGCGCTTTCCGTGCGACCATAGCCTGCATGGCATCCGAGTCGTTTCGTCTCGTCCGTGACGGCGAAGGCGTTCAAGTGGTCATGGACGGGGTCGCCCAGTCGTGGGTGCACCCGGACGACCCCACCCGGCTCGAGTTCGGGTACATGCTGCGCATGGCCGACTACCTGGATGCCGTCGCCCCCCCGAGGGAGCGCATGCGCGTGGTCCACATCGGCGGGGCGGGCATGGCGATGGCCCGCTACGTCGCTGCGCGGCGTCCGACATCACCGCAGATCGTTCTCGAACCCAACGTCGCACTGACCGACGAGGTACGCCGGGAGATGCCGCTGCCTGCCCATTCCGGCATCAAGGTGCGGGCGACCGACGGCCGCAGCGGGCTGGCGGCGATGCCCGACGACTACGCGCGTGTGATCATCCTGGATGCCTTCGACGACGCATGTGTGCCCGCCGACCTTGTCAGCGAGGAGTTCTTCGCTGATGTGGCGCGCGTCCTGACCGACCAGGGGCTGTTGCTCGTCAACGCGATCGATCGACACCCGTTCGGGTGGACGAAACGCGTTCTCGCCGGCTTGGCCGAGCGCTTCCGTGAGGTGGCGATGAGCGCCGAGTCGGCCACGCTGAAGGGCAGACGTCACGGGAACCTGGTGATCGCCGCCAGTGATGCTCGGCTCCCGATCGATGTCGTGACCCGGCGGGCGGCCGCCTCGGTGTTCGGCTACCGGGTGTTGCACGGGCTCGTCCTGGGACGCTTCGTGGGGAGCGCCGAGCCGTTCGCGGACGCGGACTCGCTGCCCTCACCGGCCGTGGAGCGGGGGCTGCTCCACTTCGAGTGAAGAGCGTTTGGATTATCGGGGTTGATCGTGGGTCGACTATGACCCGCGATCAACCCCGATGTTCGTGACGGGAGGCGCGAAGTCACGATCGTGAGGTCGCCGTGCCCGCGACCGCCGCACCCTTAACGACCCTTGCCGGGCGTCGGAGGCGGTGTATATCGTGTGTGCTACTGCACCATTGGAGAGTACAAGGGAGTACATCCATGCGGAAGATCATCAACCAGCCCGGCGATTTCGTGGACGAGGTTGTCGACGGAATCCTGCGGGCGCATCCCGATCAGTTGAAGGCCGCGGACCCTGCTCGTCGTGCACTCGTGCGTGCCGACGCGGGGACGAACGGGCGGGTCGGCATCGTCACCGGTGGCGGTTCGGGGCATCTGCCGCTGTTCCTGGGTTACGTCGGCCGGGGGCTGGCCTCGGGATGCGCGGTCGGGAACGTGTTCAGCTCTCCGTCACCCCAGCAGATCCATGCGGCGACGGTGGCCTCCGACGACGGGGCTGGCGTCCTGTACCTGTACGGCAACTACGGCGGTGACGTCTTCAACTTCGACATCGCCGCGGACCTGTCCGCCGCCGACGGCATCCGTACCACCACTGTGCTGGGCCGCGACGACATCCTGTCGGCGCCCGCCGAGAAGGCGGACACCCGGCGTGGGGTCGCGGGCCTGTTCTTCGCCTACAAGACCGCCGGCGCAGCCGCCGAGCGAGGCTACGACCTCGACCGCGTGACCGAGATCGCCCAGCGCACCTGCGACAACACGCGGACGATGGGGGTCGGCCTGTCCCCGACGATCCTCCCGGCGGCGGGCGAGCCGACCTTCGAGCTCGGCGAGGGCGAGATGGAGATCGGCATCGGCATCCATGGTGAGCCGGGTCAGTTCCGTGGGCCACTGGAGACCGCCGACCAGATCACCGATCGTTTCCTGGCCGAACTGGGCACCGAGATCGACCTGCGCCCGGGGACACGGCTAGCCGTCCTCGTCAACGGCCTGGGCGCCACTCCCCTGGAGGAGCTCTACGTCGTGTACCGCCGCGCCCACCAGGCGATCACCGGGCGAGGCGCAGAGGTCTGTTCCCTGTTCATCGGTGAGTACGCCACGTCACTCGAGATGGCCGGCGCCTCACTGTCGCTGTGTGTCCTGGACGACGAACTCGCCGAGCTCATCGACGCGCCCGCGCGCTCGCCGTTCTTCCAGCACGGGTCGGTGGCCCCGGCCGATGCCGCTCGCAGGACCGCCGAGCACCGGACGACCGGTGCCGAGCCGGGGACCGTGACCGTGCGGACCGTCGAGGCCCCCGGGGTGCTGCGTGACATCGTCCTGGCGGTCACGCTGGCTCTGCCGTCGCACAGCGACGAGTTGCGGGCCCTGGACGCGGCGCTGGGCGACGGCGACCTGGGCATCACCGTCGGCGCGGGCGCGCGGGCCCAGCACGCCGCCGTCGAGGCGCTGCCCGGCGACGCGGCACCCGGAGAGGTGCTCAAGGCTGCGGGCGTCGCGTTCTCGTCCGCCAATCCGTCGACCTTCGCCGCACTGCTGGGTGGCGCGCTGATCGGCGCGTCGGGTGTGTTCGCCGACGACACGGTCGACCGCCGCTCGCTGGCGCTGGCGGCGCACACCATGGTCAACCGCATCAAGGCCCGTGGCGGGGCCGAGGTGGGTGACAAGACCGTGATCGACGTCATCGACGCGGTGGCGAACTATCTCGACGAGGCTCAGACCGACGAGGCCACCGAGCTCGCCGATGGCGCCGTACGCGTGGCCGGCGAGGTGGTCGAGCGTCAGGCCGGCCAGATCTCGCAGCGGGGACGCGCCGCCTGGGTCGGGGAACGCTCCGTCGGCCACCGTGACCCCGGGTCGGTCGCCTTCCTGCGGCTGCTGGAGGAGATCCGCGCCGCCGTCCGTTGACGGTCGCCGGTCGTCGAGCATCGGCATCACCCACCCCCGGAAGCACATCCGCGGGTCCGTCGGACCCATCTTCGGGAAGGAAGCAGCACATGTCCATTCAGTTCAGCCGACGCCAGTTCATCTACGTGGGCGCGGGCGTCGCCGCGGTGGGGGCACTGGGTGCCTGCGGCACCACCTCCGACACCGGCAGCTCGGCGTCGAGCGCAGGGGGCGCGTCGAGCGGCGGGAGCGGGGCCATGGTGACGGTGCCGAAGCTCACCGGCATCGCGTGGTTCAACCGCATGGAACAGGGCGTCAAGATGTATGCGGACGACACCGGCAACAACGCCTACTACCAGGGCTCCAGCCAGGCCGACGCGAACGCCCAGGTCAAGGTGCTCCAGGACCTCATCGCGTCCAAGGTGGCCGCGCTCCTGGTGACCCCGTTCCAGCCCGACGCGGTGGAGCAGGTGCTGAAACAGGCCATGGACGCGGGCATCGTCGTCATCACCCATGAGGCGCCCAACATCGAGAACGCCGACTACGACGTCGAGGCGTTCCAGAACAAGGACTACGGCGTCAACCTGATGAAGGAACTCGCCTCGCGCATGGGTGAGCAGGGTGAATACGTCCAGATGGTCGGCTCGCTGAGTTCCACGACCCACATGGAGTGGGTCGACGCGGCCGAGGAGTATCAGAAGGCGAACTACCCGAACATGACGCGCGTCGGTGACCGGATCGAGACCTCGGACGACTCCCAGGAGGCCTACGCGAAGATGCAGGAGGCCCTGACGGCGTTCCCCAACCTGGCGGGCGTCCAGGGCTCGGCGTCCACCGATGTCGTCGGCGTCGGGCAGGCCGTGGAGGAAGCCGGCCTGCAGGACAGGATCGTCGTCTGCGGGACGTCGACGCCGAAGGACACCAAGGCGCTGCTGGAGAGCGGCGCGATCGACCTCATCCAGTTCTGGGATCCGGGCATGGCCGCCTACGCCCAGAACGTGGCGGCGAAGATGCTGCTCGACGGCGAGAAGATCACCGAGGGCATCTCGCTGGAGGCCGACGGCTATTCCGGCATCACCATCGACGGGAAGGTCATCTACGGCGACAACGCCTGGATCAACGTCACCAAAGACAATGCAGACGCCTACGACTTCTGACGAGTTCGAGGACGCGGGAGGGGCGCTCCCGGCCTCCGTGGCCGGGGGCGCCGCACCGGCTGTGCGCTGCGTGAACGTCTCGAAACGGTTCGGCAGCGTCCAGGCCCTCGACGGGGTCGATCTGGAACTGCGGCGCGGGCAGGTGCACGCGCTGGTGGGGGAGAACGGGTCGGGCAAGTCCACCCTGACGAAGATCATCGCCGGGGCCTACGAGCCGGACTCGGGTGAGGTGTGGATCGATGGTGATCTGCTGCCCCGCGTCACCCCCAGGGAGGCCCTCACCCGCGGGGTCCGCGTGATCTACCAGGACTTCGCGCTGTTCCCGAACATGACGGTCGCCGAGAACATCGGCTTCGAGGGCGACCGGCCAGGCCTGGGCCGTGTGCCGCGCGCGCGTGCGCGTCAGGCGGCGACCGAATCCCTGGCCCGCCTGGGGCTGGTCATCGACCCCGACACCCGCCTGGGCGACCTGTCGACCGCAGAACGGCAGCTGGTCGCGATAGCGCGTGCCGTCTCCGGAGAAGGCGACATCATTCTCATGGACGAGCCGACCGCCGCCCTCACCCAGGACGAGATCGACCGCCTGCTGCGGTCGGTGCGCGCGCTGGCCGCGACCGGGGTGTCGTTCGTCTTCATCAGTCACAAGCTGCGGGAGGTCGTCGAGATCGCCGATCACGTGACGGTCATCCGCGACGGCCGCCTGATCGCGTCCGGCCCGGCCGACGAGTTCGACCAGGAGCGCATCGGGTTCCTGATGACCGGCGGCCATGTGGTGAACGAGCGCCGGGCCGTCGTCCCCGACAAGGCCGGTGTGCCCGTGCTGGCCACTCACTCCCTCGGTCTGGGGACCACCTTCACCGACGTCTCGCTCGAACTGCATGCCGGACGCGTGCTCGGCCTGGCGGGCCTGGTCGGCTGCGGGAAGGGTTCGATAGGCCTGGCCATCGCGGGGTTGATCCCCACCGATGCCGGCACGGTGGAGTTCCGTGGCCGGCGGATCGCCTCCATGCGGGGCCGCCCCGACCTGCAGTACGTGCCGGATGACCGCCTCACCGAGGGCCTCTACCTCGACTGGTCGATCGCCGAGAACATCATTCCCAACGACCTGGACGAGGTGCGCGGCCGGATCGGTCTGCTGTCCGGCGCCAGGCAGTTCGCGCTGGCCGAGAAGTGGCGCGACCGGCTCGCCATCAAGACACCGACGGTCGAGGCGCCCGTGTCGTCCCTGTCGGGGGGCAACCAGCAGCGGGTGCTGCTCGCCCGGTCGTTCGCGCCGGGCCCGGCCGTGGTCGTCTTCAACAACCCGACCGTCGGTGTCGATGTGGGTTCGCGTGCCGCCATCCACGACCTGATCCGGGCCGTGGCCGATCAGGGGGCCGCGGTCCTCCTGATCTCGGACGAGCCCGCCGAGGTCGTCTCTCTCAGCGACGAGGTGGCCTTCGTGGTGAAGGGGCACGTGGTGACCATGCGCGACGCCCGGGGCCTCACCGAGGAGCAGGTCATCGACATCATCTCGACCGGGGCAGCGGCATGAACGCGTCCCTGAAATGGTTCACCGGCCACCGCGAGATGCTGCTCGTGGTCGTGCTGCTGGTGATCTCTGTGCTGTTCGGGCTTCTCAACCCGAGTTTCTTCTCGGCCGCGCATCTCTTCGGCATCCTGCGCAGCTCGGTGGTGCTCGGCATCATGGCGCTCGGGGTCATGACGGTGCTCATCACCAACGGCATCGACATCTCCGTGTCGGCCACGGCTGTGGTCGCCATGTACGTGACCACGGTGACGTTGAATGCGGTTGGCTTCCACGGCACCGTGCTGGTGGCCATACTGCTGGGCTGCCTGATCGGGGCGGTGCTCGGGCTCGTCAATGGCATCCTGGTGGCCTGGCTCAAGCTGCCTGCCATGATCGTCACCATCGGCACGCTGACCCTCTACCGCGGGGGCCTGCTCGCCTTCGTCGGCACCGAGCGCATCCGGGAGCTGCCGGCGCAGATGGCCGAGTTCGGCCAGCTCCAGCTGATCCAGGTCTCGTCGGGTGGACGACTGGCGTCCCTGCACGTGTCGGTGCTCGTCTGGATCGTGCTGGCGATCGGCCTGGCGGTGGTGCTGCGCGACACCTGGTGGGGGCGCTACCTGTACGCGATCGGCGACAACCAGGAGGCGGCGAGCCGCATGGGCGTCAAGCCCGACCGCATCCGCATCTCGGCGTTCGTGCTGTCGGGGACGATGGCCGGTCTGGCCGGCATCTTCTACGCGTCCATGAACCGGGCTGCCGATCCGTCGACCCTCGTCGGATTCGAGATGTCGGTGCTCGCCGCCGTCGTGCTGGGTGGTGCCAACGTCACCGGCGGACGCGGAACCGTGCTGGGCACGGTGCTCGGCGTCCTGCTGATCACCCTGGTGGGCAACTCGCTGGTGCTGGTCGGCATCCCGTCGGCCTGGCAGCAGCTGTTCGTCGGCGTCTTCCTGCTGTTCGGCGTCGTGATGCCCGCCATCCGTGACCGGCGTAACCGGATCAGGCGTGGAGTGGTGGTGGCGGACTGATGCAATCGAGATTCGGCCCCCGTGCCCACACCTGGTCGCTGATCGGCCTCGTGCTGGGCCTCACCGTACTGTTGAGCGCGCTCGCGCCGCAGACCTTCCCGACGGTCGGCAACCTGCAGTCGATGGCCGTGCAGATCGCGCCGCTGGGTCTGCTGGCCCTGTGTATCGCGATCACCTTCCTCATCGGCGGCATCGACCTGTCGTGCGTCAACGTGGCCAACGGGTCGGCGGTGATCGCCGCGCTCGTGATGAACGCCCTGGCCCCGTCGACAGGGGCAGGCCCGGCCACCGCGATCGGGCTCGTCGCGGCCTTGTGCACCGGGCTGCTGGCCGGGCTGGTCAACGGGCTGGTCATCGCGATGCTGCGGGTGCATCCGATCCCGACCACCCTGGGAACCTCTGCGGTGTTCCTGGGCATCTTCACCGGCATCACCAACGGCAGCACGGTCTTCGGCCAGGGGACGCTGGGCTCGCTCAGCACGAGCACGGTGGCGCTGCTGCCACTGTCGTTCTGGGTATTCCTGCTCGCCGTGGCCGCGTTGATGGTGGTGACGCAGCGCACCCGGCTCGGATTCCGGCTGTACGCGATCGGGGAATCGACCAGGGTCTCACGGTTCGCCCGTATGCGGGTCGAGCGCGACCAGGTGATCGCCTACATGATCTCGGGGCTGTTCGCCTCGCTGGCAGGGATACTGCTGTTCGCGGGGCTGAACGCGGCCAACGTCTCGTTCGGCTCGTCCTACCTCACGCAGGCACTGCTCATCGCGGTCATCGCCGGCATGGACCCCTACGGTGGCTCGGGGCGCGTCGGCATGGTCGCGCTCGCGGCGATCGCGGCCCAGGAACTCCAGACCGGTCTCAACATGGTGCTCGGAGGATGGAGCGGCTCGGCCTTCGCGTCCGACTTCGCCTGGGGCGTCCTGCTCATCGCCATCCTCGGTTTCTCGCGGTGGCTGGGTCGGCGCACGGCTCGCAGGCGTCGGGAGCAGGCCACGGCGGCCCTTGTCGCCGACGGAGCGCAGGGCTCCTGAGCAACATGCCGCTTTCGTCTGTTTCGAATGCCATGGTGGATGAAGGAGATTCATCACGGGGTTCTTTCTGGAAGGACGATGACAATGGCCAGTGTCAGCCGCATCGAGTACGGACCCGGGGCCGACCAATACGTAGAGATGTCTCGGGTCGACGACCCTCGCGCGACGGTCATGCTCGTCCATGGCGGGTACTGGCGCGAGTCGGTGACCCTCACCGGTCTACGGCCGTTGGCCGAGCACCTGGTGGGGAGGGGGTTCGACGTCGCGAACGTGGAGTATCGGCGCGGCCCGGTCGCGGGGGCATGGCCGATCGTCCGGGACGACGTGCGGGCCGCGACAGCGGCGTTGCGCTCGTGGGTACGAGGGCCCCGGCTCATCGGTGTCGGCCACTCCGTCGGTGGGGAACTCGTGCTGTTGGCAGCCGACCTGCTGGACGCCGTCGTCGGGCTGGCACCTGTCACCGACACCGCTCGTGTGCACGACGAGGCACTGGGGGACGATGCCACGCTCGGCTACTTCGGTGTGCCCCCGCGGGAGGCGCCGAGGGCCTATCGGGAGTCGTCCCCATTGCACTGCCCCCCACCGCGCGTGCCCACCCTGCTCGTCCACGGGGCGCCGGACGACCGTGTGCCGCTGACACACACACTTGACTACCTGAACGCCCATCGGAAGGCCCCGATCGACCTGGTCGTCGATCACGGCGCCGACCACTTCGACGTCATCGACCCGACGCACCCGCTGTGGCGCCAGGTCGACGCC
Source organism: Brooklawnia cerclae (assembly GCF_011758645.1). Taxonomy (NCBI): domain Bacteria; kingdom Bacillati; phylum Actinomycetota; class Actinomycetes; order Propionibacteriales; family Propionibacteriaceae; genus Brooklawnia; species Brooklawnia cerclae. The sequence continues at coordinate 120,350 of NZ_JAAMOZ010000003.1, forward strand.
TGGCTCGACGGGATCGCGGCCCCCCGATCGGGCTCCGCCCGTGTCGCGGACGCCGCTCTCGGCTGGCCCGAGAAGGTGCTATGGGGCTCGTGACAGTGCCCGGCGCTAGGGTTGGGACATGAACGCGACACAGTCGACCCCGCTGGTTGTCCAGACGGTCTCCGAGCCGCAGCGCAAGGATGTCGAGGACTCGCTCGTGACCACGCGTCACACGATCGAGACGACCGATGGGACGCTTTCGTATACCGCGCGCACCGGACGCGTCGTCGTGGGCGAGGAGGAGTCGACCGACGGCGTGTTCGGCGGGCTCGCCCAGCGGGCCCAGCTCGGCGTCACCGCCTACACGCTGGACGACGCCGATGTGGCGACCCGCCCGATCACGTTCTGTTTCAACGGCGGGCCGGGATCGGCCTCCCTGTGGCTGCACCTGGGGCTCGTCGGCCCGAGGATCGTCGACGTGGGCGACGTCGGTGCCCTCGTGCCGCCGCCGTACCGGCTGGCCGACAACCCGCACACCCTGCTGCGCGACACCGATCTGGTCGTGATAGACGCGATGAGCACGGGCTACAGCCGCGTGGTCGAGGGGCGCAAGGCCAAGGACTGGCACGGGTGGAAAGCTGACGTGGCGCAGTTCAGTGAACTCATCCGCCTGTGGATCACGCGCGAGGACCGCTGGATGAGCCCCAAGTTCCTGCTCGGCGAGAGCTATGGCACGGTGCGCGCGGTCTCGGTGGCACAGAAACTGCAGGACGACTTCGGCTGCTACCTCAACGGCATCATCCTGCTGTCGAGCGTCGTGGACTTCGGGTCACAGGATTTCGACAACCCCCGTTGGGACGAGGCCTGCGTCAACTTCCTGCCGACCTATGCCTCGATCGCCTGGTACCACGGCAAGCATCCCTACCGAAGCCTGGGAGAGGTGCGCGCGGAGGCCGAGGCGTTCGCCGATGAGCCCTACCGCCTGGCGCTGGCCAAGGGGCGCAGGCTTCCCGCGGACGAGCGCAAGGCCGTCGTGGCGAAGCTCGCGGCGCTGACGGGGCTGGACGAGGCATATGTCGAGCGCACGAACCTGCGGATCGAGCATGCGCGGTTCTGTGAGGAACTGTTGCGCGACCAGGGGCTGATCGTCGGGCGCATCGACGGCCGGTTCACCGGCCCGGCCCGGTCGGCCACGGAAGAAGCGATGGACACCGATCCGAGCAGCGATCAGACGCTCGGCCCCTTCACTGCGGCACTGCACCACTATCTGCGTTCGGAACTGGGCAGCACCGAGGAGATGAACTACCAGGTGGCCGCCGAGCTGTGGAAGGACTGGAGCTACAAGGAGTTCGAGGGTCGGCCGGTGAACGTGGCCGACAAGCTGGAACGCGTCATGCGGGCCAACGCCGCCTGCCGCGTGCGGATCGAGTACGGCTACTACGATCTCGCGACACCGTACTGTGCCGCCCGCGACATGGTTGACCACCTTCACCTGCCGGACGAGGCCTTCGACCGGATCGAGCACGCCTGGTTCGAGACGGGGCACATGCCCTACCTGCACGGCCCCTCCCGGGAGCGCGAGGCGGACGAGCAGTGTGCCTTCATCCGGTCCGCCTCCGGGCGCTTCGCCCGTTCGGCATCCGGGCCGCGATAGGACTGGCGGGTGTTGTCGTCCGAGCAGGAGGCAGGCGAACCGGGGGAGCCGCAAGCGGACGCCCCGACGCCTGATCGGGTGGAAGGCTGGAACGCGGAGCTCGAAGGCCCGCCCACCCAGGTACTCCCGGCCGTCGTCGGCCCCTTCGACGCACCTGTCGTGATGCCCGATCCCGTGGCGGCGCCCGGTCCCGCGGGGGAGCCGGAGACTGTGGTGGCGCCGAACTCCGCAGCCGACCCGTACGAGATCGTGGCGGCGCCACCGGCCGAGAAATCCCCGGTCGAGGAGCCCCCGGTCGAGGTGGACGACGATGTCACGGAGGTGGCATTGCCCCGGGTGACCGAGGACGCCGCCGTGACTGCCACGATCGACGAGGAGGTCGTCGAGGCGGCGGCATCCCCGACGGGTGAGCCCGCTGCCGAGTCGCCGGCGGCCGTGATCCACGAGCCTGTGACCGTCGTCCCCGAGACGAGGCCGGCACCGGTCGCGGCCGTCTTGTCGGCGCCTGTCACGCCGCCGTCACGGGAGGTGGATGACGAGGCGACCGCGATGTCCGACCTCCTCGCCGACGAGCGGCCACCGGCTTCCGGGAGAGGCGCGCGGCGCGCATTGCGAACGGCATGGATCGTCCTGCTCGTGGTCGTGCTCGCGGCCGGTGCCTGGGCCGCCTGGTTGCTCGTCGGCACGAATCAGCTGGCCAGGAACACCGCGAATCACCTGATCGACGACTACTTCGCGTCCTGCGACAGTGGTGGGGACGCGCAGGTCGTGGGCGTCCTCAGCCTGCCCGACCTCGATGGGGAGTCCTGGCCGATCGTCACCGGATCCGATGACGACGCGCTGTCGGCAGGAGTCGCCTGGTATCCCTCGACGGCCGAACCCGGCGAGGTGGGCAACACGGTCGTGGCGGGTTATCGGCTCGCCCACGGTGAACCGTTCCGCCACTTGCTCGACCTCGACGCCGGTGATCGCGTGCAGATCGAGACCTGTGATCAGGTGCTCACCTACGTGATCGAGGTCGCGCCGCGCGATCTCACCGTCGGCGACCACGACGACTGGGTGATGGATGCGGTGCCCGGCGACCCAGGGCGGCTGCCCACTGCGTCCATGGTCACCCTGGTCACCAGCCAGGACCTGCTGCCCACGAGCGACCGCTCGGTCGGCTTCGCGCGCCTCGACGAGGCCCAGCCCCGTTCATAGACCACGAGGAGCGGTCGGAAGGACGCGGCCGCTAGGCTCGGATCCTATGAGCGATCGCAAGCAGCTGCTGGACCTGATCAACGACCTGGCCATCGTGCGTGGCCGCGTGACGCTGGCGTCCGGTAAAGAGGCCGACTACTACATCGACATGCGGCGTATCACCCTCGACGGTGTGGCCTCCCCTCTTGTCGGGCGTGTCATGCGCGAGCTGGTCGCCGATTGGGACTTCGTCGCCGTCGGTGGGCTGACGATGGGTGCGGACCCGGTCGCCACAGCGATGCTGCATGCTGCCTCAGCCGCGGGGGAGCGGTTGGACGCGTTCGTCGTGCGCAAGGAGACCAAGGCCCACGGCCTCAACAAGCGGATCGAGGGCCCGAACGTCGTCGGCCGCCGGGTGCTCGTGCTGGAGGACACCTCGACCACTGGCGGGTCGGCGCTCACGGCCGCCGAGGCGCTGCGCGCGGTGGGGGCCGAGGTCGTCGGCGTGGCCGGCATCGTCGATCGTGCCACCGGTGCCGCCGAAGCGATCGAGGCGGCCGGAATGCCCTACCGCTACGCGTTCGGTTTGGATGACCTACGGCTGTGAGCCGGGACGACGACCCCGGCGTGACGAAGGACGAGCCGCAGCTCCACGGGGATGACAACGACCCCCACGACCCCACCGTGCCCGATGTCGGCGTGGGCCCGCACCCTCTGCCCTGGCCGACCGACCCGCGCCTCGACCCCGAGTTGCTCGCCGCCGGCGATCGCCGCAACGTGGTCGACGGATATCGGTACTGGACGATGGACGCGATCCGCGCCGACCTGGCAGCGCGGCGGGGGGCATGGCGTCCGGCACGGTTGCAGGTGGCCATCCAGAACTGGCAGCACGACTTCAACATCGGGTCGATCATCCGGACGGCCAACGCCTTCGACGTGGAGACCGTGCACATCGTCGGACGTCGCCGCTGGAACCGCCGCGGAGCCATGGTGACCGATCGCTACCTCGATGTCGTCCACCAGCCCGACGAACGGGCACTGGCCGATCACTGCCGGGCGGAGGGCCTCGTCCTGGTCGGCGTAGACAACCTGCCGGGTTCGCGGCCCCTCGAGACTTTCGTCCTGCCCGAGGCGTGCTGCCTGGTGTTCGGGTCGGAGGGCCCCGGGCTCACCGAAGCCATGGTCGCCGAGTGCGAATCCCTGGTGGCGATAAGCCAGTACGGGTCGACGCGCTCGCTCAATGCCGGGGCCGCGGCGGCCATCGCGATGCACCACTGGATGGTTCAGCACGTGCCGCACGAGGGCTGATCCCGTCGGTTCCGCCTCGTTTCGTGCCCGATCCCGCTCCCTCGGACCCCAGCTGTGGCGTGTTCAGCCCGACCGCCCGTGACTGAGTTCCTTCAAACTTGTGCGGTCGCTCGGTTCGTGCTGCATCACACGTAGTCGGAGCGATTCGGTCGGCTGACGGCGAAGAATTGAAGGAACGTGGTCACGCCGGGACGAGCAGACCTCGCTCAAGAGGCCGGGGTTACGCTCGCAGCCAGGTGGTCCCGCGGATGCGCAGCGTGAGCATGACGGCCCGCATGCCGATGAACACGAAGCCATAGGACGCCCAGATGAGCAACATGCCCGCGACCCCTGTCGTGCCCGTTGCCGCGACACCCAGCAGGACGGGCAGCAACACGGCGATCGTGGCGACGCTCGCGATGGCGAGGTAGGGGTAGTCCTCCGCGGCGATGAGGATGCCGTCGAGGACGAACACGTATCCGGCGAGCGGAAGCCCTGAGGCCATGAGCAGGAACGTCCATGGCAGTGGCCCGAGCACGGTCGGGTCGGAGGTGAACACGCGTCCCAGCACGGGCGAGGCGGCGGCGATCACCAGCGCGCCGGCCGCTCCGCAACGCCATCCCCAGGTGATGAGCCGTCGCGTCGTGGTGGTCACGGCCTCGCGGTCGCCTGCCCCGATCGCCCTGGCCAGCAGGGCTTGAGCGGCGATGGCCAGGGCATCCAGGCCGAACGCGAACGCCGAGAACACGGTGGACAGCACTTGGTATCCGGCGGTCTCCGCGGGCCCGAGACGGGCCGCGACCCATACGGTGGCGACGACGCCGATACGTAGCCCGACGGTGCGAACGAACAGCCACCACGACGAGGTCGCGACCCCGCCGATGAGCGCCGGATCGGGCATGAGCGACGCACCGGAGCCCCGGGCCGCCCGGACCACGATGGCCACGTATGCGGCGGCCATCGCCCACTGTGCGATGACGGTGCCGAGCGCCGATCCGGCGATGCCCATCCGCAACCCGTAGATGAGTATGGCGTTGAGCGCGATGTTGGCGAGAAATCCCGCTCCTGAGACGACCAGCGTGGTGCGGGTGTCCTGGAGGCCGCGCAGCACTCCCGTACCGGCCAGGACGAGCAGCATCGCGGGGATGCCGGCCAGCGAGACGCGCAGATAGGTGGCGGCCTCGGCGGCGACCCCGGCGTCCGAGGAGAACCAGCCGATGATGGGACGCGCGGCCGGCAACGCCGCCAGTGACAGCACCACTCCGATGAGCAGCGCGAGCCACATGCCGCTCGCGCCGGCCGTCAGGGCCCCGGTTCGGTCTCCGGCCCCGACCCTCCGGGCGACGCTCGGTGTCGTCGCGTAGGCGAGGAAGATCATGAGGCCGACCGCGGTCTGCAGCAGCGTCGAGGCGACGGCGAGCCCGGCGAGCTGCGTGCTGCCGAGGTGGCCGACCATCGCCGAATCGGCCAGCAGGAACAGGGGCTCGGCCATGAGCGCACCCAGCGCGGGTACGGCGAGGCCCCGGATGTCGTGGTCGATCGCGCGCAACTGGGGATCTCGTGAGGGCACGTGGCGACGATACCTGCATCCGCGGGTCGGGTGAGAAGCCTGGGAGAAGCCCGGACGCGTCCTCACCCGCTCTCGCCGGGCCGCCTGCCACTCCAACGGGCATCCGGGTTTCCGGACGCGGGAAACGGACTCGCGGAATATTACGACCGTAAACGTTCTAGGCTTGTCAGGTGTCACAACTGGACGAGCACGCCGACACCGGATCGTTCGAGGCCATACCTGATCCGGTGGACCGTGCGACCCGTCCTGGCGGTGGACGCGTCGACGCCTTGTTGCGGCGCTGGTTCGCGACATCGCAGCTGAGTCATCGCGCGGTCGGTGCCCTGCTCCTGCCCGTCATCGTCAGCCAGGCATTCACCATCGGGTTCACCTCCCTGACACCCATGGTCGTCGCGAACGCCGGTCCTGTGGCGGTCAGCGCTGTGAGCACCGTGGAATACGTCAACATCTTCGTCGTCCAGATCCTGATCGCCTTGGCGACAGCGGGCTCGATCGTCGTCGCGCAGAACATGGGGCGGGGCAGCCGCACCGCGGCGCAGCGTTCGGCGGGCGCCACACTGTGGGTGACCGCGGTGCCCGCGCTGGTCGTCGGTGTGGCGCTGCTCGTGGCCTCCGATGCGGTTGCCAACGGTCTGCTGGGGCCGGCGGGCGATCAGGCCGTCGCGCTCGGCCGCATGTACCTGTTCGCGCTCGCACTCGGCTACCCGGCCCAGGCGATCGTCGAGGCGGCTTCGGCGTCCCTGCGTGGTGTCGCCCGGACGGCCCCCGCCCTCTACCTGACCGTCGCCATGAGCGGGGGTTTCCTCGCCCTGGCGGTCGTCCTCGTCCGCACGTTCGACCTCGGCGTGATGGGGCTGGCGATCGCCGTCGTGGCCACCCGCTATCCCACCGCGGCCCTGGCCCTGTGGCTGGTGCGTCACGACCGGGTGCTCGGAACCGGTGGACGGCTCGTGTGGCCGATCGACGCGACCCGAGTGCGTCAGGCCGTCATGCTGGGCCTGCCGTTCGTGGCCGAGCAGGTCTTCTTCAACGGTGGCAAGGTGCTCATCCAGATGTTCGTCGTCGGCATGGGAACCGTGCAGATAACGGCGAACGCCGTTGCGAACTCGCTGGTCGGGCTCAGCGACGTCGTCGGGCAGGCGATGTGCCTGGCGCTGGTGCCCATCGTCGGCCAGGCGATCGGCGCCGGCCGGCCCGATGATGCGCGCCGCCTGGTCCGTTCCTTCGTCATCTCCTCGTCGGCGGTCGCGGTGATCGTGTCGGGGGTCATGCTCGCCGGTTTCGACTGGTTGCTCGATCTCTTCAACACCCCGGCGCGCGCTCGGTCGGACGTGCTGATGATCTTCGGGCTCGTCGCCCTGGCCCGGTTGTTGTGTGTGTGGTCGATGTCGTTCATGACGCCCAGTGGCCTGCGCGCCGCCGGGGACGCCGTCTACACCACGGTGATCGCGTCGGTGTCGATGCTGTTGCGGGTCGCGGGCATCTGGTATGTCGGCGTCCATCTCGGGTACGGGGTCGTCGGCGTGTGGGCCGTCATGGTCGCCGAGTGGGTGCTGCGCGCGATCGCGTTCGACCTGCGGTTCCGGGGCCACCGCTGGGAGAACAAGGCGGTCGCCTGAGCCGGTTCAGCGCGTCGCGGCCAGTGCGTCGGCGGTGAGCTCGTCCAGGTTGTCGATGACGAGATCACAGCGTGCGAGCACGTCGGCCGCTGGCGGGTGGAAGTGCGGTGGCACGGCCACCACGGCCATTCCCGCGGCCAGGGCCGAGGTCAGGCCGTTGGACGAGTCCTCCACCACGACGCAACGGGCCGGGTCGGCGCCCAGCAGTTCGGCAGCCCTGAGGTATCCGTCGGGGTGCGGTTTGCCCCGGGCGACCTCCTCGGTCGACAGTTGCACCGAGAGCAGGGTCTCCCAACCCGTGTCGGCGGCCACGGCGTCGATCAGGCGTCGCGGGGACGACGAACAGATCCCGATCGGCAGCAGCGCGGCCATACGCCGGACGGCCGCGTCAGCCCCGTGAAGCAGCGGCACGCCCGAGTGGTAGCGGTCGATCATGCCCCGGATGGTGCGCTCGGCGGCGTCCTGCCAGGTGCCGTGGACGCCCACCTTCTCGACGAGATAGGTGGCCCATTCCCGCGTCGACAAGCCCATCATGTCGACGGTCGCGGTTGGTGGCCAGGGACGCCCGTCGTGGGCCGCCAGGCCTCTGCGTATCTCGTCCCACCAATGCTCCGAGTCGGTGAGGGTGCCGTCCATGTCGAAGATCAGGGCGTCGAAGGGCAGCGAACCGTCCGCGGCGGTGGTCGGCGACGCGGAGCCGTTCCGCAGACCGTGAGGGGATGCGATGGGCTGGGGAGCGTCGGTCATGCGTCCAGTTTGCCCGAGGGGGGATTGAACTGCCTCATCGACCTGATTGAATGGCAACCACACGACTGGAAGGCTCTGAGATATGGAGAAGTTGCGCGTCGTCGTCGCGAAGCCCCTCGCCAACGAGTATGTCGAGCGGATTGCGCATTCGGACCCGCGAATCGATGTTGTCATCGAACCCGATCTGCTTCCCCCGATGCGGTGGCCGAGCGATCACGAGGGCGACCCGGCATTCAGCCGGACGCCCGAGCAGGAGGAGCGTTTCGAGGCGCTCGTCGACAGTGCCGATGTGCTGTACGGGATCCCCGACACGAAGGCGGCCTCGTTGGCGCGCACCGTGCGGGCGAATCCCCGGCTCGCATGGGTACAGACCATGGCTGCGGGGGGTGGCTCCCAGGTGCGGGCCGCGAACCTCACCGACGAGGAGTTGAAGCGCGTGATCTTCACCACCTCGGCCGGGGTGCACGCGGGGACACTTGCCGAGTGGGCCCTGTTCGGGGTGCTCGCCGGCGCCAAGGATCTGCCGTTGCTGCTCGAGAACAAGGGACGACACCACTGGCCGACCTCGCGTTGGGCGATGCGCGCGGTCTCCGACATGACTGTGGTCGTCGTCGGTCTGGGCGCGATCGGCCGCGAATGCGTCCGTCGGTTCGCCGAACTCGGCGCCACCGTCGTCGGCGTCAACCGCAGCGACAAGCCGGTCGAGCATCTGTCGAAGCTCTACCTGTCGGGCGACATCGTCGAGGCTTGCCAGGGCGCGGACGCCATCGTCAACGCGCTGCCGGGGGCGGTGGGCACCGAGGGCCTCATCAGCCGTGAGGCGTTGCAGGCGCTCAAGCCTGGAGCGATCCTCGCCAGCGTCGGACGAGGGATCTGTGTCGACGAGCCGGCCATGATCGAGTTCCTGCAGTCGGGGCAGCTGAGCTTCGCGGCACTCGATGTCACCGCGGTGGAGCCGCTGCCGACCGAGTCCCCGTTGTGGGACCTGCCGAACGTGATCATCTCTCCTCACACCGCTGCCAACTCCGACAAGGAGGACTCGCGGATCGCGGATCTGTTCATCGAGAACGTGAAGGCCTTCCTGGATGGTGGCAGACTACGCAATGTGGTCGACACCAAGCTCTTCTACTGACACCATGACAGACCAGCCGGTGGCTCCGACGTCGGGGGGAATGCTCGTCAGCTATTCGCCGGTGGCGATCGCGCAGCGAGCCGCCCGGTTCCGCAGCACCTTGAACCGGCGGACCATCTCCCTGGTGATCAGTGCCGTCTTCAGCGGTGTCCTGTGGTTCTTCTACCGGCCCGGCCCGGCGACGCTGTTCTTCTGGCTGCTCGTCGGGGCGGTGGCCTACTCGCTGGCGCAGGTGATAAAGCTGTTCGTCCAGCTCAAGTGGGCCCGCAAGACCACGAGCCAGGTGCCGCTGGGCCCGGCTTTTCAGGTGGACAGCCTCGGGATCGTGCTGTCGACCGTGCCCGAGGGGGAACGCATCGGATGGCCGGACGTGTCGGTCGTCACCGGACGCAACAAGTCGATCAACCCCGGGCCTCGACTCGAGTTCCGGTGGGGATCGGAACGCTCCTGGTCCGTCCCGATGATCGTGCTCGACGTCCCGCCCAGCGCGATCGACTCCGCCCTGCGGGCGTACTCCCGAGGGCGTTTCGGGCTCGACTTGTCGGCGGTGGATGATGTTTGGTGACACGCCTGCGCGTGCGCGGGATTTTTGCAACAACTGACAGAAGGAAGTGGACATGCCCATTGCAACCCCAGAGGTCTACGCGGAGATGTTCGAGAAGGCCAAGGCCGGCAAATTCGCCTACCCGGCCATCAACATCACCTCTTCCCAGACCCTCAACGCGGCCCTGCAGGGCTTCGCGGACGCCGGGTCGGACGGCATCATCCAGATCTCGACCGGCGGCGCGGAGTACGCGTCCGGCCAGAAGGTCAAGAACATGGTGACCGGAGCCGTGGCGCTGGCGGACTACGCCCGCGAGGTCGCCAAGAGCTACTCGATCAACATCGGCCTCCACACCGACCACTGCCCGAAGAACAAGCTGGACGGCTACGTGCGCCCCCTGATCACCCTGAGCGAGGAGCGTGTCGCCAAGGGACTGCCCCCGATCTTCAACTCGCACATGTGGGACGGCTCGGCGGTGCCCCTGCCCGAGAACCTCGACATCGCCGCTGAGCTGCTGGAGCGGACGAGCAAGGTCGGCATCATCCTCGAGATCGAGGTCGGGGTCGTCGGCGGCGAGGAGGACGGCGTTTCCGCCGAGATCAACGAGAAGCTCTACACGACGCCCGCCGACGCGCTGGCGACCGTCGAGAAGCTCGGCCTCGGCGAGAAGGGCACCTACATCACCGCGCTGACCTTCGGCAACGTGCACGGCGTCTACAAGCCCGGAGCGGTCAAGCTGCGTCCCGAGGTGCTCAAGGAGGCCCAGGATGCCGTTGCCGCCAAGTACGGCAAGGAGAAGCCGTTCTTCCTGGTGTTTCACGGTGGCTCGGGCTCCCTGCCCCAGGAGATCAGCGACGCCGTCGATTACGGCGTGGTGAAGATGAACATCGACACCGACACCCAGTACGCCTTCACCCGTCCGGTCGCCGATCATGTGCTGCGCAACTACGACGGTGTCCTCAAGGTGGACGGCGAGGTCGGCAACAAGAAGCAGTACGACCCGCGCGCATGGGGCCGGGCTGCCGAGTCCGGTCTGGCCGCCCGCGTGGTGGAGGCCTGCCAGCAGCTTCGCTCCGCCGGCACTCATACCGCCTGACGTATCGCTTTCCAGATCATTGGGGTTGATCGTGGGTCGAACTCGACCCACGATCAACCCCAATAGTTTTTCCACAGGTTTTGCGAAGATGGTTCGTCGGGACTCTGCTCACCAACAACCATGGGTGTGATCCCACGAACAGAACTCTCCGATCCCCTGGTCAAGCTGGCCGAGTACCAGGAGGGCGTCATCTCCCGAACGCAGGCCCTCGGCGGAGGGCTAACCGATCAAGTGATAAAACGCCTCGTCAACCAAGGCTCATGGAGTCGTATTGCGCCCGGCATCTACTCGGTTCGCAGCGGGACGACGTCGTGGCACGCCAGAGCCTGGGCCGGGGTCCTGATCGGTGGGGGCGATGCCATGCTCGCGGACCAGGCGGCTGGTTATGTCTGGGGACTGGTGGATGATGCTCCAGGCCGGATCACCGTGCTTGTTCGGCACGAGCAGCATCTCCGGCAGCGCTGGCCCTGGTATTTCCGCCGGACGAGGGAGATGCCTCGCCCTGTAGGCGCTCTTCCGAGGACTCCGCTGCCGGCTACGGTCGTTGATCTTTGTATCGCTGAACCGGCACAGCAGACGCGGTTGCTCGCTGATGCCGTTGCTGGTCGGCGTACCTCGCCCGGTGCCGTGCTCAAAGTGCTGGACGCCAGAGAACGCGTCCCCGGCAGGCGAGGCATCGAAGCCCAACTCGGGCGCGTGCGAGAGGGCATTCACTCTGAGCTGGAGCACGTCTACGCCCGTGACGTCGAACGGGCCCACGGCCTGCCTCGGGGCAGACGGCAGGTCTTCGATGGTCAGTACCGCACAGATGTGCGGTACGACGGTCTGATCGTCGAGTTGGATGGGCGCGCGGGTCATCAGGGATCCGGTGCGTTTCGGGACATGAACCGCGACAACGCTCATCTGTTGGCCGGCGAACTTACGCTGCGTTACGGCTGGGATGACTGCTGGCAGCGTCCGTGCGGGGTGGCCGTACAGGTGGCTGAGATGCTGTGTCGCCTCGGGTGGGACGGGACGATGTCGCTCTGTGCGAGGTGCAAAACTCATTGGGGTTGATCGTGGGTCGAACTCGACCGACGATCAACCCCAATGATCAAAGGCCGCTTCCACGCCGCGGTCGGGCCGTAGCCGATTCGTTGTGCCGGAGGCCTGCACACGTGCGTGCTCGATCGTTCTGGCGGTCGCACTGCTGAGGGAAGTCCGAGATCCGAGAGGAACCAATGATGCTGACACGTGATCTGTGGGGTAATGCCCGGCAGCACACGCCTGACTACGATCTGCTCCCGCTTCCTGCTGGGACGTTGGTCGAGGGGCCCCTGTGGCTGCCCCTGTCCGGTGAACTGTTGTGGGTGGACATCGTGGAGCGGATCGTCCACATCGCGTCGTTGGAGGGTTCCGGGCATCGCCAGTGGACACTTCCGGCCGAGGTGGGGTTCGCTGTGACTGCGGACGACGGCAACGTTCTGGTCGGCCAGCCGGATGGCATCTACCACCTCGACCTCGCCAGCGGGCGGGTGGCCCCGGTGGCCCATATCGCCGAAGCCCGGCCCGGGATCCGCATCAACGACGGGAAATGCGATCGAGCGGGCCGCGTGTGGTTCGGCACGATGGACCTCAAGGAAACCGAGCCGCTCGGCAGCGTCTACCGGCTCACCCCCATGGGCGCTGAACGGGTGTTCGACGGTGTGTGCACGTCGAACGGCCTTGGCTGGAGCCCGGACGACACGCGCATGTACTACACGGACTCCGGAGTACCGCGCCGGATCTTCACCGCTGAATACGACCTGGAAAGAGGAGAAGCAAGTGCGGAGCGAGTCTTCCTCGACGCCTTCTACCCCGGTCACCCGGATGGGATGTGTGTGGACGCTGAGGGATGTATCTGGGGAGCGCGGTGGCAGGGCGCGGCTGTCGTCCGGCTGAGCCCTGAGGGCGAGGTGCTCGATGTGTTCCACACGCCGATGCTGCGCCCGACCAGTTGTGCCTTCGTCGGGCCTGACCTCGACGAACTGGTCGTCACGACGGCCGACTGGGGCGAGAACCCTGGCCCCCACGCCGGAATGATCCTGCGGTTCCGGCCCGGGACGACAGGACGCGCGGAGACGCCGGCGCGTTTGGATCTCGTTCCGGCCAGGCCATAGCGGCCCCGCGAGGTCCTGGCTCCCGGGACGGGTGCTGGGACCTCGTCCGTTGGGGTCAGTTGCTTATGACCCTCAAGAACCCGCGTGCGACAGCCTGCTCAAGGCCACCGGGGAAGTAGTACTGGGATCCTCCGCCGGGCTGGAAGAACCCGGGGACGATGACTCCCTCCACGACAGTGTCTGGAAGGTGTCGGATGACCGCATACTTCACCGTGGTGTAGCGGGGGTCAAGACGGTCCGGAGGCACGGCGAGTTCTTGGAGCGGGGTGCCCTCGGGTGACGCGAAGAAGCCATCCTTGCCCCGAAAACTGAGGTGTTCGATGACGTCGCCAGGGGTCAGTTGGTTCGAAAGCGGTCGCTCGGCGTAGCCCATGAAACCGGGAGGCCAGTCGGCGAGTTGTTCCGGGTGATGTGTACGGGTCGCTTGTCGGGCCCGGGCGACGCGATCGGTTTGGTTCGCGTGCTGCTGCTGTGCCTGTTCGCGGGTTCGTTGCGGGCCTGATGGGGTGAAGACGTGATCGTTGACCCGTTCCCAGATCCATTCGCAGGCGTCGTCGGCGGTGGCGAACTGCCATGACCAGGGCCCAGATGGTGTCGGGTGTTCGTGGAACAAGGGAGTACCGTTGCTGCGATCGGTGATGAGGGTGACGACGGCGTGTTTCCCCTGGTGGATGACGATGTTGTAGCGGACGTCAACGTCGGGCACGCTGTCGACGACGTGCCATGCGACCACATGGGCGGCGTCGTTTCCTGCGGTAGTGAGGTGCTGGACGAGTTCGTCGTATTTCACTGCTCGGCTTTCCTGGTGGGAGATGCGCCAAACCGGACGCGGAACCTCCGAGCAGCGTGCTCGGAGGGAAAAGTCAGTCTTGTTGCTGGTGGGTCTCTTTGAACGCCCGGCGATTGCGTTCGATGTCTTCCATGACGCGTCTGCGATGCTCCTCGATCTGCTCGGGGGTTCGCTTCGGAGCGGGTTGCGGGATAAAGGCGGGGTTGTTGACTCGTTCCCAGATCCAGTCGCAGGCTTGGTCGGCGGTGTCGAAGTACGGCGATTCGGTGCCATCGGACAGATTGTGCTTGTTGAGCAGAACGGTACCGTTGCTGCGGTCGTTGACGAGCGAAGCAACGACGTAGTGGCCATCTTGCGTCATGATGCTGTACTCCACATGCCAGGCTGGCCAGTCGTCCCCCACACGCCAGGCAGCCGTCTTGGCGGCGTCCCTGCCGGATGCCTCCAGACGTTGGATCAGTTCTTCGAAAACCACGGTCTCATCCTTTCACGATCCGCAGGTAGCCTTTTCGACGGCATCTTGAATCCCTGCGGGAAAGAAGTACTGCGTTCCGCCGCCAAGCTGCTCGAACCACGGCATTATCGGGCCTTGACGGACTTCTGGCAGCGGTTGTGCGACAACTTCGTATCTGGTTGTGACGTAATCCGGCCCCAGTCGGTCAGGAGGAAGGGCTCTCGCGTCGAAGGGAGTGTCCACGGGCGCCGCAAAGTTACCGTTGGGATAGTCTTTGTGCCCGATGCGATCGATGATTTGACCTGGCTGAAGCGTGTTCGGAATCGGGATCCCGTCGAAACCGTTGGGCGCATCTGGCCATTTCCACCGGGAACGCCATTGCCATCTATTCCATCGAAGTACTTATCGAAGAAATCCTCCGGTGTGAGATCCCCAAACGGTTTGTAGCCGTCGGGTGCGTCGTGAACCCATTCGATTATCTGTTGCTTGTAGTTTTCGGTCGTTTCTTTCGCCGTAGTCTCAACGGCTTCCTTGGACACGGCTTCGGTGACCTGGCTGCTGAGATCCTCGGCCGCGTCTTTGGTGACCTTCTCGCTGCTGTCAGCAATCACTTGTTCAGCCGGCCGAATGAGGTCGTCCATACCGACAGATTTCGCGACGCCTCTGACCAGTTCCTTGCTGATGCCTTTGGGGGGTTTGACCGTCACTGGCCCAGCACCTTCTCGATGGCCAAGTTGATCGCGAACTCGATCGCCTTGCCCGCGGCGATCCTGGCTACGGGTATGAGTGCCAGAGAGGCACCGGCCGTCGGTACCGCGGCGGCGATGGCCTCTGCCACGGTGATGGCGAACTGAACGAGTTGGATGACAACGGCCACCTTGAGCGCGACGATTGCCCCGGCCATGAGGAACAGGACGCCGCCTCCGATCGAGACGCCGAGCGACATGTCTTGGGCGGTGTTGACTGGGCTGTCGTTCTTGTCCATTGCTTGATGGAAGGCATCGATGCCGATGCCCTGGTTGACGGACACCACTTCGCGGGCTGTTTGTGAGCTTGTGCTGGACGCGTGCGCCAGGTTGTTCGCGAATCCGGTCCAGGCGTTGCCGTAGCCGAACACGTCGTCCTCATTGCCCTCGGGCCAGTCGAAGCCCAGCAACTGCAGAAAGTGGGCGAGGTCGCCCGGCAGCATGATCGCCATCACAGTCTTCCGGTGATCTTGTCGGCGAGCGCGATGTTCGTTTCCTCGGGCGGGGTCATCTCAGGAGGGCGCGCGCGGTAGTTCCGTCGACGACCAGATGCGTGGGGATCTGCGCCTTGAGGGCTGCCTCCAGGACCGGTACCGAGGAGGGGTCGTGTGCGATGACGATGCGGACGGGGATCGATCGCAACTCGTGAACCGTCATGGCAGTGGAGCGTTCGTTCGCGGGGATCTCCGTGCTGGTCCCGTCTGCCCGCAAGAGACGACCTGCGACGTCACCGACGACTCCTTCGCGGACGAGTTCCGTGCATTCCCGGGTCGAGAGGTGGGCTCCGCGGTAGAGGTCACCGGGTTGGCGCCCGCCGAGCGCACCGACCGACGCGACCAGGACGTGTGCGTGGTTCCGCGTCCACAGCAGGCGTCTGATCGCACCTTCCTCGAAGACCATCCGACGGGTCGCCGCGGAGTCGAAGAACGCGGGCAGCGGCAGCGGGAGGGAAATCCCGTTGCAGGCGGTGGCGAGACGTCCGAGGCTGTCGGATGCTGTGGCGTACCCGCCTCCGCGGCTGTCGCCTGGCCCGTGGGCATGGACCAGCCGCAATCCTTCCAGCCCGTCGGAGTGGAAACAGCGAGCCAGAGCGTCTGCCATGGTTCCCCAGGAGACCGCCAGGCCCACTCCTGAGGTCAGGTGGTCCGTCAGGGTGGAGGCCGCCGCACGGATCACCGTGTCGACGCGGGCTCTCGGTGGAGTTCCTTCCGGGGTCGGGATCACCACCGCGCTGACTCCGAATGCGTGCGCAAGATGTTCGCAGAGGGTCTCCGAGCCGTCGTGGACGTGGAATGTCACGACGCCCTCCTCCCGCGCCCGGGACAGGATGCGCGAGATCGTGGACCTGGACAGGCGCAGGCGGTCGGCGATCTCGTCGATCTTCGCCCCATCCGTCCAATAGAGATGAGCGACTTCGATCATTCTAGAAGTCGTGGTTTCGGCGCGCGGATGGCTCGGATGTGTCATTGCTGCATCTCCCGTGATGCTGATGCGAGACCGATGTGAGAAAAATTCCTTGCCAATGGCGGATATTGCAGGCGCACTGAGACCTGCGATCGGCCGCGTCCTCATCTTGCCACAGAGTCTCATGCTTGTCGACATGATTGGCATGTCGATCATATTGACTGCAAGAATGAGCGAAATACGCACGGTTCGCTCAACGAGTGCTTCGCTGGTCGCGTGCCAGTACGGGATCGGTGCGATCCGACTTGGACGACGACTGCGCAGCAAACCTTTCCGGGTCACGACCCGGAGTACCACCCGGCTCCATGCCGGGCGATCATCGACACATTCACGGTGGATCAAGGGGGATCACATGAATCAGATAAACGGCCCCACGACTGGAAGGCCGACTCGCTACCGCTGGGTCGTCATGGCGACGATCTTCGTCGGGTACGTCGTCTGCATGGCAGACCGTTCGAACATCGGGACCCTGTTGCCGTTCATCGGCGACGAGTTCCACATCTCCAACACGCAGCAGGGAGCCATCTCGAGTTTCTTCTTCCTCGGGTACGCGGTGTCCCAGATTCCCGCCGGCCTCATCATGGGGCGCACAGGCACGCGAAAGCTCGTCTCCTGGGCCATCTTCGGGTTCTCGATCGTCACCTTCCTCATGGGGTTCACGACGACCGCCGTCATGCTGCTCGTCCTGCGGCTCCTGCTGGGTCTGGCCGAGGGTCCCACGCCGGTCGGCATGACCTCCACGATCAACAACTGGTTCCCTCCGAAGGAGAAGGGAACGGCTACGGGCCTCTACATCGCCTCGACCCAGTTCGCGCCCGTCATCGTCCCCCCGATCGTCGTCCTCCTCGCGACGCAATGGGGTTGGCGCTCCGTCTTCATCTGCCTGGCGATCCCCGGCGCGATCATGGCGGTGGTCTGGTACCTGGTCGTCCGCAACTTCCCCTCGGAGAGCAGACGCGTCAACCAGGCCGAGCTCAGCCACATCAGCGCCACGGACGCGGCCGCGTCCAAAGCCGTCGTGGAGCGTCCCTGGATGGCATCGGTCGACCGCGTCATCCGCCGCCGCAACACCGTCCCGCTGTCCACGAACGGCTCGGTGATGAAGTCGTGGAACGTCTGGGGAGACACCCTGGCCTACTTCTTCATGAACAACGTCCTCTACGGGATGCTCACCTGGATTCCCTCCTACCTGGTCGCAGAACGCGGCTACGACTTCGTCAAGATGGGGTTCGTCGCTTCCGCCCCGGCCATCGGCGGTCTCGTCGGAGCCCTCACCGGCGGCGTGATCTCGGACCGCGTCTTCCAGGGCCGTCGCAAGCCGACGATGCTGCTGACCGCGTTCTTCACCGCGGTCATGTTCGTCGTCGTCCTGACCGTGCCCCAGAACACGTTCCTGGTCGTCGGGTCCCTGGTGCTCACGGGCTTCTTCCTCAACGTGGGCTGGCCGATGTTCACCGCATACGCCATGGGCCTGACCACGGCAAAGACCTACCCGTTCGCCATCTCGCTCATCAACTCCGGTGGCAACCTGGGCGGGTTCTTCGCCCCGATCATCGTCGGCATGCTCCTCGACAGCACGGGAGGCAACTACTCGATCGCGTTCAGCTATTTCGTGGTCGTGCTGCTCATCGCGTTCGGCCTGCTCATCTCGCTGACCGAACCGCGCGCGGTCAAGCCTGCCGAGGCTCTCGTGGTCGAATGAGCCGCCCGGACGCAGACATGAAGGACGAACGGATGCCGCCGCACCTCGGGATCGTCGCCGACGACGTCACCGGCGCCACCACTGTGGCTGCGCTGCTCGCACACGCCGGAGTCTCCAACGCGGTGCTCCTCGACCCCTCGTACTGCCAAGGCGACGAGGGCTCGGGCTACGACGCGGTCGTCGTCTCGACCGACTCGCGCGCGCTGCTTCCGGAGGAGGCGCGTGTGCGGGTCGCGGCGGCCACCAGGTCGCTTCTCGAGGCGGGGGCGACTTTGTTCTCCAAACGCACCGACACCACGTCGCGCGGGGGGATCGGGTACGAGGTCGAGGGAATGCTCTCGCAGTTGGACGAGGACTACGTCGCGGTCCTCGTCCCCGCGATGCCGCAGTCGAAGAGGATCGTGGTGGGGGGCTACTCTCTCATCGACTCGGTGATGCTGGAATTCACAGGCGTGGCCACCGACGTGCGTACGCCGGTGCACGAGTCCCACCTGCCGACCCTGATCGGCTCGCAGCTCACGCAGGAACTCGAGCACATCTCCATCTGCGACGTGCTCGGCGGGGAGCAGTCCCTGATCCGCCGATTCACCGAGGCACGTTCGCAGGGGTGCCGCGTCTTCCTCGCCGACGCTGCGTCGTTGGCCGATGTGGAACTCATCGCCCGGGTGCTCGTCGGCCTGGGGTGGAAGGTCGTGTGCGTCGATCCGGGGCCGTTCACCCAGGCATTCGCGCTGGCCAGCGGCATCACGACGCACGCGAAGGTCGACAAGCCGCCTTTGCGCACAGAACCACAGCCTTACGAACGGGGCACGGCGGTGGTCGTCGTCGGCTCCGCGACGGCGGTGACCAACACGCAGATGAGGTCGCTTCTCGATCAGGAGGGCTCCGTGGCGCTCAGCGTGCGGATCGCCCCGCTCGTCTGCGGCGGGCAGCGGCTTCGCGAGGAATCCGAGCGCGTCCTGGCAGAACTCGATCGTTCGTGGGATGAGTCGCGGCCTCCGCGGGTCGTGGTCGTGGGCCTGGAGTCCTCGCTCACCGGTTGCCTCGTCGACATCGATCGCATCGAGACGGAGGCAGGGATCGAGCGCGGTGTCGGTGCCGCGAACGTCGCCGCCCGTCTGGGGCAGATCGGGCGGGAGGTGATCGACCGCATCGGTGGCGCGCGCCTCGCGGGTACGTACTTCACGGGGGGTGACGTCATGGTCAACACCTGTCACGCCATGGAGGCCAAGGGGCTGTCGCTCGAAGGTTACGTCATTCCCCAGGCCGACCAGGGCCGCATCGTGGGCGGCCCTTTCGCAGGGCTGCCCGTGGTCGGCAAAGGTGGCCTGACCGGCGGCCCACTCACCGCGATCCACATCGTCAATCGACTCTTCGATGAAAGGAAGGTTTCATGACATCCGATGCCCGACTGCCCATAACCGCCCTGACACTGGGTGACCCTGCGGGAATAGGCCCGGAGATCGTCCTCGACACGTTGCTCGAGCCCACGATCTACGAGGTCAGCAAGCCGTTCGCCATCGGCAACAGGAAGGCGCTCGAGACAGCAGCGAGCATCGCCGGTAAACAGGTGACCATTCATGAGATATCCGGCCCGGAGGAAGCGCTGTTCACCAGCGGCACCATCGATCTGCTCGACACGGGGGTCCACTCGGACGCGGAGATCGAGTTCGGAAAGGTTCAGAGGATCGCGGCCGAGCAGGCCTACTCGTACCTGGTGTCCTCGATCGAGTTGGGGCTGGCGGGAAGGATCGACGCGGTGTCGACCGCTCCGATCAACAAGGGGGCACTCAAGCTGGCCGACATCCCCTACGTCGGCCACACCGAGATCTACGAGAAGCTCACAGGCTCCGCTCACGCGCTGACGATGTTCCACGTGCACAAGTTGCGGGTCTTCTTCCTGAGCCGCCATGTGTCCCTGCGTCAGGCCTGCGACCTGGTGACGAAGGAAAACGTCCTGCGTTTCGTGGAGGACATCGACACCGAGATGCGCCGGATCGGTTTCGACAACCCGTCCATCGCGGTCGCCGCGCTGAACCCGCACGGTGGTGAGGCGGGCATGTTCGGGACCGAGGAGATCGATGCGCTCATCCCAGCGGTCGAGGAGGCCAAGGCCAAAGGCATCAACGCGCGCGGGCCGTTGCCCGCCGACTCGGTCTTCGCATTCGGGCTCGACGGCCACCACGATTGCATCCTGTCGCTGTATCACGACCAGGGCCACATCGCCTGCAAGACCCTGGACTTCGAAAAGGCGGTCACGCTGACCCTGGGACTGCCGTTCATGCGAAGCTCCGTGGACCACGGCACTGCTTTCGACATCGCAGGCAAGGGGCTGGCGAACGGTCGCTCGATGATCGAGGCCACCAGAGTGTGCGCGGAGTTCGCTCAGCGCAAGATCGATCGGGAGGCGATGCCCCGGTAGTGAGGGCGCGAGGGCGGACGGTGTCGCGATTGTCCTCCGTCCTCGCGCTTCGGCCCGAGCGGCTCACGGGCACGTGTTCCCAAGTGATGGAGGATGTTCATCTACCATGGCGCACGTGAGCCAACTGAGCAGGAAACCCCTTCGCCGCCGAGCGGGGAAGGGCGAACTGCGTCGCGAGCGCATCGTGCGGATCCTTAGCGATCCGGACACGGGAAACATACGCAATCGCGAACTCGCCGAGGCGCTCGGAGTGTCGATCGCGACCGTGCGCCGCGACCTGGCCCTTCTCCAGGAGAAGGACGCCGTCTCGCGAACGTACGGCGGCGTCTCGGTCGCCCCGACGCGTCGCGAGATCGCGATGGGGTCCCGGGAGCGCAGCGCCGCAAGGCAGAAGAACGCCATCGCCCGTACCGCGGTCGGGTTGCTGTCCGACGGCGACCTGGTCATCCTCGATGCCGGGTCGACCGCCGAACAGGTCGCCGTGGAGATGGGCAACCGCCTGTCGCTGACCGTGGTGACCAACGGGATCCGCGCCATCAACAGGCTCGCGGTCCAGGACCACGTCCAGGTCATGGTGCTCGGCGGCTATCTCCGCGGATCGAACGGAACGATCTGCGGGGGCGAGGCGGAGGCCATGATCGGACGCGTCCGTGCCGACTACGCCTTTCTCGGCGCGGTGCACGTGAGCCCGCATCGGGGGATCGCTTCCCTCACCTACGACCAGGCCCGGCTGAAGTCGATGATGATGCAGCAGGCTCGGGAGATCTACGTCATCGCCGACTCCACCAAGATCGTGGCCAACGACGCCTATCCGTTCTGGTCGCCGCTGCCCTCCCACTGGGGCCTCATCACCGATGACGGGGTGAATCGCGAACTCCTCGCCGGCTTGAGGGCCGAAGGTGCGGATCCGGTCATCGTCGTCGCACCGGATGCGGACCCGGTCTGAGACTCGATCGGGCCGCATGCCCCCCGGCACGGCCAGGTGCTGAGACCAGCCGGAGCCTTGTCAGTCCAGCTGCCGGCGAGCGGCCCCCTTGTCAGCGCTCTGCGCCAGCGATGCGAAGATCTTCAGCGCATTCCCGACGACTCGGTCGCGGTTGGCCGGACGCCAGCCCTGCTCGTCGCGTGCGGCACGCCGCCGGGCGAGTTCCTCGTCGTCCACCTCGAGAGTGATCGTGCGGGCGGGGATGTCGATCGCGATGATGTCGCCGTCGGCGACCAGCCCGATCGTCCCGCCGGATGCCGCCTCCGGTGAGACGTGGCCGATCGACAGGCCCGAGGAGCCGCCCGAGAACCGGCCGTCGGTGATCAGCGCGCACTTCGGGCCGAGCCCGGTGCCCTTCAGATAGCTGGTGGGGTAGAGCATCTCCTGCATGCCGGGGCCGCCCTTCGGGCCCTCGTAGCGGACGACGACCACGTCACCGGGGACGATGCGTCCGCCGAGGATGGCCTCCACGGCCTCCTCCTGGCTCTCCGTGACCTTCGCCGGCCCGCGGAAGACCCACTGCGCCTCGGGGACGCCGGCCGTCTTGACCACGCAGCCGTCCTCGGCGATGTTGCCGCGCAACACGGCCAGCCCGCCGTCGACCGTGTAGGCGTGGGCGACACTGCGGATGCAGCCGCCGGCGTCGTCCAGGTCGAGTTGCGGCCATGTGTTCGTCGTCGAGAACATCTCGGTGGTGCGGACGCCACCCGGAGCCGCGTGGAAGAGACGCACCGCGGTGTCGGTGGCCTTGCCGCCGCGGACGTCCCAGTCGTCCAGGAAGCCCTGCAGATCGTCGTGGTGCACCGAGCGGACGCCGGTCGACAGCAGCCCGGCGCGGTTGAGCTCACCCAGGATGGCGGGGATGCCGCCGGCGCGGTGCACGTCCTCGATGAAGTAGTTCTTGGTGTTCGGGGCGACCTTGCAGATGCAGGGCACCCGGCGGCTCAGCTCGTCGATGTCGTCCTGCGTGAAGTCGACGCGGGCCTCCTGTGCGGCCGCGAGCAGGTGCAGGATCGTGTTGGTCGAGCCACCCATCGCGATGTCCATGGTCATCGCGTTGCGGAAGGCGTCGCGGGTCGCGATCGACAACGGGAGCACGGACGCGTCGTCGTCGCGGTACCAGCGGTTCGCCAGTTCGACGATGCGCCGCCCGGCGTCGGTGAACAGTTCCTTGCGGTAGGCGTGGGTCGACAGCGTCGTCCCGTTGCCCGGGAGCGACAGGCCGAGCGCCTCGGTGAGGCAGTTCATCGAGTTGGCGGTGAACATGCCCGAGCACGACCCGCAGGTGGGGCAGGCGGCCTGTTCCATGCGCAGCAGCTCGTCGTCCGAGACCGTGGGATCGGCTGCTGCGCTCATGGCATCGATGAGGTCGAGGCGATGGCTGGTGGTGCCGTCGTCCTTCGTGATGGGACGACCGGATTCCATGGCCCCGCCCGAGACGAAGATCGTCGGGATGTTGAGGCGCAGGGCCGCGAGCAGCATGCCCGGGGTGATCTTGTCGCAGTTGCTGATGCACACCAGCGCGTCGGCCTTGTGGGCGTTGACCATGTACTCGACCGAGTCGGCGATGATCTCACGGCTGGGCAGCGAGTAGAGCATGCCGTCGTGGCCCATGGCGATGCCGTCGTCCACCGCGATCGTGCTGAACTCGCGCGCCACCCCGCCCGCCTGCTTGACCGCCTCGGCGACGATCGTCCCCACGTCACGCAGGCCGACGTGCCCGGGGACGAACTGGGTGAACGAATTGGCGACCGCGACGATCGGCTTGCCGAAATCCTCGGTGGCAAGACCGGTCGCGCGCCACAGGGCGCGGGCGCCGGCCATGTTGCGACCGTCGATGGTGGTGCGGGAACGCAGTTCCGGCATGTGTTCCTCCTCGAAGAGCTACCCACCAAGCCTAGTGCGTGCCCGATGACGGTCGGGCACCGTGGCCTGTGGGGAACCGCTGATCAATGCGGGCAACGCTGGCTGAGCCCGTCGAAGCACCGTTTCCGGACGGCAGTTCCGCGACCCTTCGACAGGCTCAGGGACCGTTGATCAAGTTCCGCGACCCTTCGACAGGCTCAGGGACCTTCGACAGGCTCAGGGGCCTTCGACAGGCTCCGCGACCCTTCGACAGGCTCAGGGGCCTTCGACAGGCTCAGGGATCGGTGGTCAGCGTATCCCTAGAGCCGGGCGACCTCCTCGTCCGAGGGGGTCTCGGGATCCTCGCCCCGGTCGTCCACGATGCCGGCGGCGGCCGGGCTCGCCTCGACGGCGTCGGACTGCGCGTCCGCCAGCGCCTGGGCGGCCGGCGCGGTGCGCCGCAACTCGATCCTCGGCATGAACAGCAGCACGATCAGGCCGACCACCGCGACGATGCCCGCGGCGAGGAACACCGTGCTGATGGACGTGGCGAACCCGACCTGGAAGGGGTGGGCGATCGCGTCGGGCAGGCGTGTCAGCACGGACGAGTCCTTGGTCACCTGGCTCAGCCCGGCGGCCTGGCTGGGATCGATCAACCCGGTGATGATCGCGTTCACGTCGGGGTCACCCATCAGCGTCGGGTCGGCAGCCGCGGACTTCACGGCCTGGACGAACCCCGCGTCGCGGGAAGCCGCCACCAGGGCGGTAGTGATGTTGGTGCCCACGCTGGAGAACAGCATCGACAGGAACGTCGCGACGCCGATGGTGCCGCCCATCTGCCGGAAGAACGTGACGGTGCTCGTCGCGACGCCGATCTCGGTGGGCCGGACGGCGTTCTGGGCTATCAGCGTCATCGGCTGGTTGCACAGGCCCACTCCCAGGCCGAGGCCGAACATGGCGATCATGACCAGGGGCAACGGGGTGTCCGCTGTGATCGTCGACAGGAGGAAGGCGAACACGGCCAGCACACCGACCCCGATGATCGGGAAGATGCGGATGACCCCGGTGCGGGAGGTGATCTGACCCGCGGTCACCGACGAGATGGCCGTGCCCAGCACCATCGGGGTCATCATGAGCCCGGCCTGCATGGGTGAGGCGTTGTGGACGATCTGCAGGTACAGGGGAAGCACCATCATCCCGCCGAACATCCCGACACCGATCACCACCGACCCGATGACGTCGACCGTCATCGCGCGGATCCGGAACAGGCGCAGCGGTAGCAGTGCCTCGTCGCCCATCAGGTGTTCGATGGTCACGAACAAGACGATCCCCACGGCTCCGACGATGTAGCACACGAGCGATCCCGGCGAGGTCCAGCCCCAGTCGCGGCCTTGCTCGGCGACGATCAGCAGCGGGGTCACCCCGAGCATCAGAGCGCCGGCACCCCACCAGTCGACCCGGTGGTTGAGCCGCACCTGGGGCACATGCAGGGTCTTGAAGACGACGAACAGGGCGGCCAGGCCCAGAGGGACGTTGATGAGGAACACCCAGCGCCAGCCCGCGATGCCCAGGATCTGCGCGTGCTCGGCGAAGAACCCGCCCACCAGGGGGCCGATAACGCTGGAGGTGCCGAACACCGCGACGATGTAACCCTGGTATCGGGCGCGTTCGCGCGGGGCCACGATGTCGCCGATGATCGCCAGCGCCAGCGAGAACAGACCGCCGGCCCCGACTCCCTGAAGGGCACGGAAGCCCGCCAACTCGATCATCGAGATGGACGAGGAGCTGAGCGCCGACCCGACGATGAAGATCACGATCGCGGCGAGGAAGAAGCCCTTACGGCCGTAGATGTCGGAGAGCTTGCCGTACAGCGGAGTGGTGATCGTGGACGTGATCAGGTAGGCCGTCGTCACCCAGGCCTGGGCGTCCAGACCGTGCAGATCGTCCGCGATCGTGCGGATCGAGGTGGACACGATGGTCTGGTCGAGACTCGCGAGGAACATGCCCATGAGCAGCCCGGCGAGAATGGTGAGAATCTGCGCATGTGTGAGTTGGCCGGTGGTGGGCCGGGTATCGACCGCAGGGTCGGACATAGGGTGGAGACCTTCTTGCTCGTGGGTGGTTGTCAGTGATGCTCGTGGGTGCCCGGTCAGCGATCTGACGCGAGGCCGGCGATCCCGTCCTCGAGCACCTGCCGGCGCTGGGGGTCGCGCAGCATGGATTCGATCGCATCGGCCAGGCGGTGCACCGCCTGTGCGGCGGAGTCGAGCTCGTCGTCCGGCCATTCGGCGAGCAGCAGGTCGAGCAGATGGCAGCGCTGCTCGCGGAGTGCGCCGGCCAGTTCGACGCCCTGGTCGGTGAGGGCGAGTTGCTGGACGCGGCCGTCGTCGCTGTCCCGGGTCTTGGCGACCAGTCCGCGGGCCACCAGCGAGCTGGTCTGGCGGCTGACCGTCGAGATGTCCGAGTGCAGCAGGTGTGCGAGCTGACCGACCCGGAGCGGGCCGTTGGACAGCTTGAACAGGATCGGGATCGCCGATGCCTCGACCCCGCCCGGCAGCAGCGGCTCGATCTGCCGCAGTGCGGAGAACGCCTTGCTCAGCCTCGTGAAGTCGGAGGCGAGTTGGGCGATCTGTGGGCGGTGGGTCACGCGGTACTCCTTAGATGTATGCAGCATGCAAATATTAGCCCGCCACCCAAACCGCCGTCAGAGCGTCCAGAAATCGTCGCCGCAGGCCCCGGCGGCACCCGCGGGGAGGAGCGGTGCCGCGGTGCCGTCACTGTGTTACGCGAGGTCGGGGCCAGCGGTTGTGGTCCTTGAGCTTGTCGAAGGGACGGGGCTCGTTTCGACAGGCTCAACGGGCGGCCTCGCTGGAGCTTCGCCGGATGGGTGCGGGAAGGAGCTGTGTTACGCGAGGTCGGGGCCAGCGGTTTGTGGTCCTTGAGCTTGTCGAAGGGACGGGGCTCGTTTCGACAGGCTCAACGAGCGACCCCGCTAGAGCCTCACCGGAAACGGGCGATCCCTGCTAGAGCCTCACCGGATAGGTGGGGGTCGGCACCTCGGGCTTGATGGTCTGGGTGACGAAGATGTCGTGCCACAACATGAAGACCAGCAGCGTCCAGACGCGCCGCGAGTTGTCCACCTTGCCGGCGCGGTGCTCGTCCAGCAGTGCGAGAGCGGCGGCCGGATCGATGTAGTCCGTGGTCTGTGCCTTCTCGATGATCTCGCGTGCCCAGCCGTACCCGTAGTCATCGCGAAGATAGACACGGATCGGCACCGGGAAGCCCAGCTTGCGCCGGTTGAGCACGTGGGCCGGGACGACGGGCTCGAGCGCCTTGCGGAGCGCCACCTTCGACTGGTTACGAGTGATCCGCTGGCTCACCGGCAGGTGGCGCGCCACCTCGAACACCTCCTTGTCGAGGAACGGCACCCTCAGCTCCAGGGAGTTCGCCATGGTCACCTTGTCGGCCTTGACGAGAATGTCGCCGCGCAGCCAGGTGAACAGGTCGATGTGCTGCATGCGCGAGATCGGGTCCCAGCCCTGGGACGCGTCGTACACCGGGTCGGTGACGTCACGGAACGAGACCTCGGACGAGTACGTGTCGAGGACGGATGCCAGCTGCTCCTCGCGGAAGATGCGCGCGTTGCCGTAATAGCGCTCCTCCAGGTCGAGGGAGCCGCGTCGCAGCATGTCCTTGCCGCGGAAGCCCTGCGGCAGTGCCCGGCCGACCGCCGCCAGCCCCTGGCGCAGCGGGTTGGGCAGCGTGGTCAGGGGGCGCAGGCTCAGCGGCTCGCGGTAGATGTTGTAGCCGCCGAACAACTCGTCGGCTCCCTCACCCGACAGGACGACCTTCACGTGTTTGCGTGCCTCGCGGGCGACGAAGTAAAGAGGCACCAGTGCGGGGTCGGCCACCGGATCGTCCAGGTACCACACGATCAGCGGCAGCGTCTCGAACAGCTCTTCCTCGCTCACGGTCCGGACGATGTGCTCCACCCCGATCGCCCGGGCCGACTCGACGGCGACGTCGACCTCCGAGTAGCCCTCGCGTTCGAAGCCCGTGGTGAAGGTGAGCAGGTCGGGGTTGTATGTCTTGGCCATCGCGGCGATGGCTGTCGAGTCGATCCCGCCCGACAGGAACGCCCCGACCGTCACATCGGCGCGCATGTGCTTGGCGACCGAGTCGTCCAGCACCTCGCGGATCTGGTCGTACAGCTCGTTCTCGGCCTCGGGGCCGCGGACGCGAGCGGGCTGGAAGCGGGGGTAGAAGTAGCGGTTCGTCGTCAGCTCGCCGTCACGCACCATGAAGCTCGTCCCCGACTCGATGCGGCGCAGGTTCGCGTCCGCGGACTCGGGCTCGGGCACGTACTGCAGGACGAGGTAGTGCTGCAGCGCCGTCCTGTCGACGACGGCGGGGCCGGTCAGCGCACGCAGCGACTTCGCCTCGGACGCGAACCCGAACCCGTCGGCGGTCTGTGCCAGGTACAGGGGCTTGATGCCGAACCAGTCCCGGGCGCCGAAGATCACCTTGTCGCGGGTGTCCCAGATGATGAAGGCGAACATCCCGCGCAACTGCTTGACCCACCTGGGCCCGTGGTAGTGGTAGCCGGCGACGATCGCCTCGCCGTCGCCTTCGGTGTGGAAGACCGCACCGGAGTCGGCCGCGAGCATCGCCCGCAGTTCGACGTAGTTGTAGATCTCACCGTTGAAGACCATCGCGTAGCGCTCCGGGTCCTCGGGCGGACCCCATCGCAGCGGCTGGTTGGAGTTCTCGATGTCGATGATGCTCAGGCGATTGAATCCGAAGCAGGCCCGGTCGTCATGCCAGACGTCGGTGTCGTCGGGGCCGCGATGCCGGGCGCACACCATGCCTTCCGCGACCTGCCGGACGCGGGAGTCGTCCAGTGCCCCCGTCGAGATGAACCCCATCAAGCCGCACATCCGCGCACACCCTTCTTGTCGTCGTCCACGCTCCGCCTCGCTGGCGGGGCGCCATTCGCCCACCCTCGTAAGTATTCCCCACGGCACGGGGCGCATTACCGTACCCGGGTAACAGACGGATTACGCGCCGTGACAGAATCAGGGTCATGAGTCCGCGACAAATTGAGGTCTCCGAACCCCGCCAAGTTGGCATCACCGAACTGGTCCTTCGCGACGCCCACCAGAGCCTGATGGCAACGCGTATGGCGATGGAGGACATGATCGATGCCTGCGCCGACATCGACGCGGCCGGCTACTGGTCGGTCGAGTGTTGGGGTGGAGCAACCTACGACGCTTGTATCCGATTCCTCAACGAAGACCCGTGGCAGCGCCTGCGGACCTTCCGCGAGCTGCTGCCCAACTCCCGCCTGCAGATGCTGCTGCGGGGCCAGAACCTTCTCGGCTACCGCCACTACAACGACGAGGTCGTCGACCGGTTCGTGGACAAGTCGGCCGAGAACGGCATGGACGTCTTCCGCGTGTTCGACGCGATGAACGATCCGCGCAACCTCGAGCACGCCATGGCCGCCGTCAAGAAGGCGGGCAAGCACGCCCAAGGCACCATCTGCTACACCATCTCGCCGGTGCACACCACCGAGGGATACGTGAAGCTGGCGGGCCAGCTGCTCGACATGGGCGCTGACTCGATCGCTTTCAAGGACATGGCCGCGCTCCTCAAGCCGCAGCCCGCCTACGACATCGTCAAGGGCATCAAGGACACCTACGGCAGCGACGTGCAGATCAACGTCCACTGCCACTCCACCACCGGCGTCACCCAGGTGTCGCTGATGAAGGCCATCGAGGCGGGCGCCGACGTGGTCGACACCGCCGTGAGTTCGATGTCGCTCGGCCCGGGCCACAACCCCACCGAGTCGGTCGTCGAGATGCTCGAGGGCACCGGCTACACCACGGGGCTCGACCTGGACCGCGTCCTCAAGATTCGCGACCACTTCAAGAAGATCCGCCCGAAGTACGCGGACTTCGAGTCGAAGACCCTGGTGGACACCAACATCTTCAAGTCGCAGATTCCGGGCGGCATGCTGTCGAACATGGAGTCGCAGCTGCGCGCTCAGGGCGCCGAGGCACGCATCGACGAGGTCATGAACATGGTCCCGGTGTGCCGCAAGGACGCCGGCTACCCGCCGCTGGTGACGCCGTCGTCCCAGATCGTCGGGACGCAGGCCGTGTTCAACGTGCTCATGGGCCCCTACAAGGTGATGACCGGTGAGTTCGCCGACATGATGCTGGGCTACTACGGTGCATCCCCGGCCGAACGCAACCCGGAGATCATCAAGCAGGCCGCCGCTCAGGCCAAGAAGGATCCGATCGACGTCCGCCCGGCCGACCTGCTCGAGCCCGAGTGGGACAAGCTCGTCTCCGAGGCCTCGGCCCTGCAGGGCTTCGACGGCACCGAGGAGGACGTGCTCACCTACGCGCTGTTCCCGGGCGTGGCCTCCACCTTCTTCGAGAACCGTTCCAAGGGTCCCAAGAGCGTGGCCAAGTCCGAGGCGCAGCTGAAGGCCGAGGCCGAGGGCAAGGCGTCCACCGCGCTGAACGGGCCGATCACCTACAGTGTCACGGTCAACGGCGCCAGCCACACCGTGGCCGTCGAGCCGGCCTGAGGGGGCTCGTAACTGATGGCAGTCCAGCACACGATGGCAGAGCGCCTCGAGCACCTCAACGAGGAGCGGGCGCGTGTCGAGGCGGGCGGTGGCGAGGCCCGCATCGCCAAGCAGCACGACAAGGGCAAGATGACCGCCCGGGAGCGCATCGACAACTTCGTCGATCCCGGGTCGTTCATCGAGACCGGTGCGTTCCGACGCAACCGGACGACAGCGTTCGGCATGGACAAGGCCGACATGCCCGCCGACGGCGTGGTCACCGGCCATGCGTCCGTGATGGGGCGCCCTGTCTACCTCGCCAGCCAGG
Organism: Brooklawnia cerclae; assembly: GCF_011758645.1. NCBI lineage: Bacteria > Bacillati > Actinomycetota > Actinomycetes > Propionibacteriales > Propionibacteriaceae > Brooklawnia > Brooklawnia cerclae. The sequence goes on from NZ_JAAMOZ010000003.1 coordinate 150,608, forward strand.
ACTTCACGGTCGTGGGTGGCTCGGCGGGCGAGACGCACAACATCAAGGTCACCGAGACGATGGACAACGCGCTCACCAACGGCGCGCCGTTCATCTTCATCAACGATTCGGGCGGCGCCCGCGTCCAGGAGGGCATCGACTCCCTGTCGGGCTACGGCAAGGTGTTCTTCGCCAACGTCAAGCTGTCCGGCGTCGTGCCGCAGATCTCGATCATCGCCGGCCCCTGCGCCGGTGGCGCGGTCTACAGCCCGGCCCTGACCGACTTCATCATCCAGACCCGCAAGGCCCACATGTTCATCACCGGGCCTGACGTCATCAAGCAGGTCACCGGTGAGGAGGTCACGCAGGACGCTCTGGGTGGCGCGGACGCGCATCAGCAGATCTCGGGCGTGACCGACTTCGTGACCGACAACGATGAGCAGGCGCTGCTCGTCGCGCAGAAGATCCTCAGCTTCATGCCGCAGAACAACGCGGAGGAGCCGCCGGTCCTGTTCCCGGACGACGACGTCAGCCTCAACACGAAGCTGCGGGAGATCGTCCCGGTCGAAGGCAACAAGGGCTACGACGTACGCGACGTGATCGCCCAGATCGTCGACCACCAGGACTTCCTGGAGGTCAAGGCCGGGTACGCGCCCAACATCGTCACCGGTTTCGGACGCATCGTCGGCCATTCGGTGGGTTTCATCGCGAACAACCCGAAGGCCATGTCGGGCGTGCTCGACATCAACGCGTCCGACAAGGCCGCGCGGTTCATCCGCATCTGTGACGCCTACAACATCCCGGTGATCAACCTGGTGGACGTGCCCGGCTTCCTGCCCGGCGTCGCCCAGGAGCACGGCGGCATCATCCGTCACGGCGCGAAGATGCTGTTCGCCTACTCGGCGGCTACCGTTCCGAAGATCACGGTGGTGCTCCGCAAGGCGTACGGCGGTTCCTACCTGGCCATGTGCTCCAAGGAACTCGGTGCCGACAAGGTGTTCGCCTGGCCGAGCGCCGAGATCGCGGTCATGGGCGCCGACGGCGCGGCGGCGGTGGTCTTCCGCAAGGAGATCAACTCGGCCGAGGATCCGGCGGCCAAGCGCGTGGAGGTCGTCGAGGCCTATCGCGAGAGGTTCGCCACCCCGTTCGCCTCAGCGGCCCACGGCTACGTCGACGACATCATCGATCCGGCGGACACCCGCCGCCAGATCGCTGTCGCGCTCGCGCTCTCGGCGAACAAGCGGACGCAGCGTCCGCCCAAGAAGCACGGCGTGTTCCCGGTCTGATCGGAGGAGAGACAGATGAGCAACGAGAAGAAGGAACTGTCCGCCACCGAGCTGCAGGCGCTCGTCGCCGGCCTGGAGGCCCGCATCGAGAAGCTGGAGGCAGAGGTCGAAGGCCTCCGCGCCAGCCGCCCGGTGCCCGAGGAGGACCTGATCGCGATCGCTGCGGCGGCCGCCGCCTACATGGGCTACAAGGGCACGATCAAGGCCGTGACCTTCGCGAGCAAGGGAACCTGGGCCGCTGCCGGCCGTAGGGCCCTGGCCTCCAACCAGGTCCGCGGGGTCATGCCGCGGTCGATGTGACCCGGTGCCAGAGTTGATGAACTGAAAGAGGAATCCAATGCGTCTCAAGATGACCGTCAACGGCACCGACTACGTCGTTGACATCGAAGCAGAGCCGGAGGTACGGGCCGTCCCAGCGCCGATCGTGATCGGTGGCAGCGCGGGAGCGGCTTCGACGCCGACCACCGCGTCGGTGAAGGGTGCCAGCGCCAACGCGATCGTCGCGCCGCTGGCCGGCTCGGTCGCCCGCATTCTGGTGAAGGAGGGCGACGCGATCGAGGCCGGTCAGGTCGTCGTGGTGCTGGAGGCCATGAAGATGGAGACCGAGATCACCGCTCCGTCCGCGGGCACCGTCGATGCCATCCTCGTGCAGCCGCGTGAGGCCGTGCAGGGCGGTCAGGCCCTGGTGACCCTGGCGAGCTGAGCCGACGAAGTCGCTTCACATCATCCGGCGCCGGTCATCCCTCGGGGTGGTCGGCGCCGGTCTTTGTGCTGGGAACGTTCGTTGAGCTTGTCGAAACGTTCGTTGAGCTTGTCGAAACGATGTATGGGGCGGTCCTTTCGACAAGCTCAAGGACCGGGTGACAAGCTCAAGGTCCTTTCGACAAGCTCAAGGACCGGGTGGCAAGCTCAAGGTCCTTTCGACAAGCTCAAGGACCGGGTGGCAAGCTCAAGGTCCTTTCGACAAGCTCAAGGACCGGTTGGCGGACTTGCCTCCGGCGCCGCCTTTGCTATCGTGAGCGGGGTCGTCCCATCGGGATGACGCGGACGAGTGGCCCACCGTACCCGCCGAGCACGACGGTCGAGGCGCTGGAGCAGTCGTGGCATGGATCGTCCTGGTCTTCTCGGGGCTCATGGAGACAGTGTGGGCCGGTGCGCTCGCGCAGTCCGAAGGATTTCGAAAGCCTCTTCCATTGATGGTGTTCGTCGTAGCGCTGGCCTTGTCGATGGGTGGCCTGGGGTACGCACTCCGGTCGCTGCCGGTGGGCACCGCCTACGCCGTGTGGACCGGGATCGGCGCTGTCGGCACGGCCATCTTCGGCATGATCGCCCTGGGTGAGCCTGTCGCCGCCGGGCGCATCGCGTGCCTGGTCCTGATCGTCTGCGGCATCGTCGGGCTCAAGGTGCTGCACTGAGCCTGGGCGCCGCGCGGTCGGCGCTCAGGCGAGCTGATGCTCGATCTCGTGGATGAGCAGGTCGAGGGCCACCATGTTGCGGCCGCCCTCGGGGATGATGATGTGGGCGTTGCGCTTGGAGGGCTCCACATACAGCTCGTGCATCGGCTTCACGGTGGCCAGATAGCGGCGTTCCACAGACTCCAGGGTGCGTCCGCGTTCCAGCACGTCGCGGTGGATACGGCGCAGGAGTCGCACGTCGGCGTCCGTGTCGACGAACAGCCGGATGTCGAACAGCGGACACAACCGGGGCTCGGCGAAGATGAGGATCCCCTCGACGATGATGATCGGTTTCGGCTCGATGCGAACCGTCCGCGCCGCCCGGTTGTTGTGGACGAAGTCGTAGGTGGGTGAGTCCACCGGGGCTCCCGCGACGAGCCGGGTGAGGTGCTCGACCATCAGGTCGTTGTCGAACTCGTCGGGAGAGTCGTAGTTGAGCGTCGTGCGCTGCTCCGCGTCCAGGTCGTCGTGAGCGCGGTAGTAGTTGTCGTGGTACATCGCGCTCGCACGGCCCGCGAAGCGCTCGAGCAGCGCGTTGGTCAGTGTCGTCTTCCCGCTGCCCGTGCCCCCGGCGATCCCGATCACCAGGCTGGTCATCTGTCCTCCTCGCCTTCCCGCACGGAACCGACGCCGGGACGACGCAGCGGACTGCTCGTCCCGGCCTACCACTGCCTCAGTTGGCGCGGGCGACCTTCCAGTTGGCGGCCTGGGCACGGGGCCGGATGACCAGCCGATCGATGTTCACGTATTCCGGCAGAGTGGCGGTCCAGCGGACGGCCTCGGCGATGTCCCCGGCCACCAGGGGGTGGTCGACGCCCGCATAGACCTCGTCCGCCTTCGTCTGGTCACCGGCGAACCGCACGAGCGAGAACTCGTCGGTGTGCACCATGCCGGGGCTGATCTCGCACACGCGCACGGGGCGCCCGGCCAACTCGAGGCGCAGCGAACCGGCCATGTACCGCTCGGCCGACTTCACACCGCAGTATCCGCCGCCGCCCTCGTAGGCGGTCTCGGCCGCGGTGGAGGTGATGAAGATGAAGGCGCCGTGGGCCGCCTCGACCGCCGGCAGGAGCGCCTGGGTGACGCGGAGCGTCCCCGCGACGTTGATCTGGTACATCCGCTCCCAGTCGGCCACGTCGGCGGTCTCCAGCGGATCCTGGCCGACTGCACCACCCGCGTTGTTGACGACCACATCGCAGCGGGGCCCGACGGCCGCGGCGAGGGCGGCCACCTGGTCGGCGTCGGTGGTGTCACACACGACGGCGACCCCGCCGATCTCGGTGGCCAGCGCCGACAGCCGGTCGAAGCGCCGCGCCGCGCAAAAGACCGTGTAACCCTCCTTGGCGAGCGCTCGCGCGCTGGCTGCCCCGATGCCGCTCGATGCTCCTGTGACCACAGCAATTCGTTCGCTCATGGGATCGATTCAACCATGGACACCACCGCGGGGAGCACCCCGGTGCGATCGATAGACTTTTGCCATGACCTACCAGTTGATCCTGCTCCGCCACGGCGAGAGCGAGTGGAACTCCAAGAATCTGTTCACCGGGTGGGTGGACATCGACCTCAACGAAAAGGGGGTCGGGGAGGCCAGGCGGGGCGGCGAGCTGCTGGCCGAGCAGAACCTCCTGCCCGACATCGTGCACACCTCGGTGCTGCGTCGCGCGATCCACACGTCCTACCTGGCGCTGGACGCCTGCGACCGTCACTGGATTCCGGTGAAGCGCTCGTGGCGGCTGAACGAGCGCCACTACGGCAAGCTCCAGGGGCTCAACAAGGCCGAGATCCGCGATCAGTTCGGCGAGGACCAGTTCATGAAGTGGCGTCGCAGCTACGACGAGCCGCCGCCCGCCATCGACAAGGACAACCAGTACTCCCAGTGGGACGACGCGCGGTACGCCGATCTCCCCGAGGAGATCCGCCCGCTGACGGAGTGCCTGAAGGACGTCGTCGCGCGCATGCTGCCGTACTGGTACGACCAGATCATTCCCGACCTGCGCTCGGGGAAGACGGTGCTGGTCGCGGCACACGGCAACTCGCTGCGTGCCCTGGTCAAGCACCTCGACCAGATCGGCGACGACGACATCGCCGCCCTGAACATCCCGACGGGCATCCCGCTGCTGTACGAGCTGGACGACGACCTGCACCCGGTGGTCGCGGGTGGACGCTACCTCGACCCCGAGGCTGCGGAGGCCGGTCAGAAGGCCGTCGCGAGCCAGGGCAAGAAGTAGGCGTACGCTCCCTGAGCCTGTCGAAGCGGCGGCGGTCCCTTCGACAGACTCAGGGAGCGTCGGCTTAGTGGTCGTTGAGCCTGTCGAAACGGTCCTTCGATGGGTTCAGGGAGCGTCGCCCCGGTGGTCGTTGAGCTTGTCGAAACGACCGCTCGACAAACTCAGGCGCCGCTCGTCAAAGCGACGGTGATCAGGTCGTCGGCCAGTTCTCACCCTCGGGCAGGTCGCCCGTGATGACGTAGATGATGCGACGCCCCATGCTCACGGCGTGATCGGCGATCCGTTCGTAGTAACGGCCGAGGAGCGCCACGTCCACCGCCGTCTCGACACCGTGCTGCCAGTCGCTGCCCAGGATCACACGGAACTGCTGACTGCGCAGGTCGTCCATCTCCTCGTCCTGCTCGGCCAGGTGCTTCGCCTCCTCCAGATTGCGCTCGGCCAGGATGCGCCCGACGTTGCCGACCATGTCCTGTGCCAGACGCGACATGCGGCGGAAGTTCTCGGTGAGCGGTTCGGGGATCGCGTGGTCGGGGAAGCGCAGTCGGGCGATCTTGGCGATGTGGGCCGCCAGGTCGCCCATCCGGCCCAACGCGGCCACCATCTGGATCACGGCGACCAGCGTGCGCAGTTCGCCGGCGACCGGGGACTGCCTGGCCAGGATGGTGAATGTGCGCTGTTCGAGCTGGTCGTGCATGGCGTCGACGCGCGTGTCGCCGCTGATGACGCGCTCGGCGAGCTGGAGGTCGGCCTCGAGGAGCGCTCGGGTGGCGTCCCGGACGGCGATCTGAATGCTGTCGGACATCACGACCAGCTCGTTGACGACACTGTCGAGGTCGTTGTGGTAGATCTCGCGCATCTGGGCACCCCTTTGTCGATTTGCGGACGTGATCACGATTCTAGGGCTCGGAGGTGGTACGGGCAGCGGCGCTGCCGGCGGCGTCCCGGCCCTCATGCGGGCCGCGTGCCGCTCGCGCGGGTCGTGTGTACTCCCGCGGGTCGCACATCACCCGCGGGAGTACGCGGGGCCTGCGTGAGCAACACGAGACCCGCGCGAGGCACCTGGTTTCAGTGAGGCTGGGGGGTAGGAGACGCGGCACTCTATGATCAAGTCGTGGAATTCGTGCTGGTGGCCGCCGCGCTCCTGGCCGGACTCGTCATCGGCCTTCTCGTGGGGCGGTCACGGGCCCGGGACGCGGGTGCTCCCGTCGCCGAACCGGTCGTCCCCGCGCCGAGGCTGTCGTCCCAACTCGAGGCGGCCGTCGACCTGATGCGGTCGGCCTCGCTGGTGGCCGGCCCCCACGACGAGGTGTGGCACTCCAACCCCCCGGCGCGCACGACCGGTCTGGTCCGGGGGAGCCGAGTGGCTCCGGACGAACTGCTCGAGCTCGTCCGTTCCGTGCGGCAGCGGGGTCAGGCCGTCGGGACGACGCTGCAACTGAAGCGCGAGCCGGGCGTGCCCACCCGTGAGTTGGCCGTGCGGGTGAGCCTTCTCGAAGGCGGCATCGTGCTGGTGATCGCGGACGATCGCAGTGCCGAGACACGGGCCGACGAGATCAAGCGAGACTTCGTGGCCAACGTCAGCCATGAGCTCAAGACGCCGGTGGGGGCCATTCAGGTGCTCTCGGAGGCGGTCGAACAGGCCGCGGACGACCCCGAGGCGATCCGGCGCTTCGCGGGCAGGATGACCCGTGAGACGGAGCGGCTGGGCGAGCTCGTCCAGCAGATCATCGAGCTGTCACGGCTCCAGTCGGTGGATCCACTGATCCAGGCGGACGTCGTCGAGGTGGACGACATCGTCGGGGCGGCGGTCGCCCGCTGTCGCGAGTTGGCGTCGGGACGAGCCATCACGCTCACTCTCGCCGGGGCGCAGGGGTTGCGCGTCGTGGGGGACGAGGACCAGCTCACCAGCGCGGTGGTCAACCTGGTGCAGAACGCCATCAACTATTCCGACCCGGGCGCACGGGTGGCGATGAGCACCCGTGCGGTCGAGGACGGGGGCGACGAGTTCGTCGAGATCAGCGTGGCCGACAACGGCATCGGCATTCGCGCGGACGATCTCGAGCGGATCTTCGAGCGCTTCTACCGCGTGGACTACGACCGGAGCCGCCAGAGCGGGGGGACCGGTCTGGGTCTGTCGATCGTCAAGCACGTCGCCGGTGCCCATGGCGGCACCGTGAACGTGTGGAGCAAGGTCGGCCAGGGATCGACCTTCACCCTGCGTCTGCCGGCCTATCTGGAGACGGAGGAACCCGAGGTGACCGCGCTCACGGTGCCCATGCCGGATGGAGGAATGCAATGACCCGGATCCTGATCATCGAGGACGAGGAGTCCTACCGGGACGCCACGGCCTACATGCTGCGCAGGGAGGGCTTCGACGTGGACGAGGCGGCCGACGGGACCCTCGGGCTCGCCGAGTACGACCACAACGGCGCCGACCTCGTGCTGCTGGACCTCATGATGCCGGGGATGCCGGGCACCGAGGTCTGTCGCCAACTGCGGATGCGGGGCAACGTGCCGGTGATCATGGTGACCGCACGCGATTCCGAGATCGACAAGGTGGTCGGGCTGGAGCTCGGGGCGGACGACTATGTCACGAAGCCGTTCAGCCATCGCGAGCTGGTCGCCCGTATCCGGGCCGTGCTGCGCCGCGGCCAGGACCCTGATCTGCTGCCGGAGGTGATCGAGGTCGGCGACGTGCGCATGGACGTGGAGCGTCACGAGGTATCGGTGCGTGGGGCCACGATCCGGTTGGCGCTGAAGGAGTTCGAGCTTCTCGAGCTCCTGCTGCGCAATGCCGGCCGCGTCATGACCAGAGGCCAGTTGATCGACCGCATCTGGGGCGCCGACTACGTGGGCGACACGAAGACTCTCGACGTGCACGTGAAGCGGCTGCGGGCCAAGATCGAGTCCGATCCGTCGCACCCCTCGCAGCTGGTCACCGTGCGCGGGCTCGGCTACAAGTACGAGGGCTGAGCTCAGACGCCGCGGGAGTGCAGCGCGAGGACGGCGGCGGCCAGGCCCTCGTCCACCACGAGAATGCCGATCGCCCCGGTGCGCAGAGCGCCCAGGGTACCGGCGGCCTTGGTCTTTCCCGCCGCGATGCCGACGACGATGTCGATGCCCGCCAGTTGATCGATGGTGATGCCGATCACCCGTTCCGACGCGGGCGGGCCGAGCGGCACACCGTCGATGGTGAAGAACCTGCCGCAGACGTCGCCGACCGGCTTCGCGGCGACCACCTCGACCATCTCCTGGTCGTTGAAGTTCATCGCCTCCAGTACCCGGCGCGAGGTCTGGACGCCGAAGTTGCCGATGCCGACGAAGGCCAGATCGCTGGCTGCCGCCCGGGCGATCGCCATCCGGATCGACGACTCCGACAGCATCGCTCGCTGTGTGGCAGCTGACTCCACGACCGCCGGCGCGTCGAAACGTTCGGAGACCACTCCGCACTTCTCAGCCAGGATCTGGGTGTTGATGTAGCCGGACGGGCCTGAGTCGAGCAGGGGCATGCCGCCGACCAGCGGGGTGAGCAAAATGTTGGGGTGGAGCGACAGCCTGGGGATGGCCTCGACCACGTGTCCGAGCGTGAACCCCCAGCTGAATCCGATGCGGTTCGCGCTGGGCGCTCTGCGGGCGAAGACCTCCGCCCCGAGCTGGGCCACGCACTTCACGTCGGTGGTCGACGCGGACGTCTCGGCCACGAGGGCCTCGCGCAGCCCGAACGTGCGCATCAGCTGGCCCTCGAGGTCACGGTTGCGCGAGATGTGGTCGTCCCCGGCGATGCGCACCTGGACGATGCCCGACTCGCGGGCGGACGCGAGGATGCGCGACACGCTCGACCGCGACAGCCCGAGCCGGCGTCCCACCTGGCCCTGGTCGAGGCCTTCGAGGTAGTACATCCGGGCGGCCTCGATCAGCATCTGGTGGTCGCGTTTGGCAGGCATGTATCCCCCTGGAACTCGCGGCGCACCACCATGGTGCGTTGGCGAGAAGACGTCAATAAGTTTGGCACATACGTGCAGATGCGAAAAACCGGGAGGTGCCCCGGGGCCAGGTGCCCCAGGTCCCTCCCGGCTGTTGCCGCTGATCCCTGAGCCTGTCGAAGGTCGTTTCGACGTGCGGCAGGCCCCTGAGCTTGTCGAAGGTCGTTTCGACAGGCTCAACGAGCGTTTCGACGTGCGGCCGGCCCCTGAGCTTGTCGAAGGTCGTTTCGACAAGCTCAACGAGCGTTTCGACGGGCTCAACGAGCGTTTCGACGGGCTCAACGAGCGTTTCGACAGGCTCAACGAGCGTTTCGACGAACGGCCCCTGAGCTTGTCGAAGGGCAGCGACCCCTCACAGGCTCGACGGGCGTCACGCGCCGATCATGCCGCGGGTGACGAGCGCATCCTGCAGACGGCGCATCGCGACGAGCGGACGGGTCTCGTCCACCTCGAGGTCGTCGTAGGTGATGATCTCGCCCTGCTTCTTGGCGACCTTGAGCTTGCTGGTCTGGATCAGGCCGACCGGAATCGCGTTCAGCTCGCGGGCCTTCTCGGCGGGGATGGCCCAGCCGTAGAAGTGGTGGCCGCCCATGCCCTCCATCGTGGTGCCCGGCTCGAGGTCGAACTTGGCGCGTCCGACCACCTCGGTGCACACGTAGCGGGACTGGAAGTCCGCACGGCGGTTGAGGACGGCCTCGCCGATCGACAGGTGGGCCTCGATCGAGGCGATGTGCCACGGCCGGTAGAAGAGGTAGTAGGGGCCGTGCCCGAGCTTGAGGTAGTCGAGCTCGTGGGTGACGACGTCGCTCTCGGACTTCACGATGGCGAAGACGCCGGGTGCGACGTTGCCGGTGACGTACTCGACGCACGGGCCGTTCTCCCAGTCGAGGATGCCGCCGTCGGCCTTCGGGATCAGCGTGGTGATGAGTTCGTCGAGGTTGCACTCAGGGCCGTGCATGCCTTCGACCTCGACCGGGATACCCGTCGCGTTCGACAGTGCGGCCATCTCGAGCTGGGTCTTGGTGCCGTCGGTGAACTCGGTGAGCATGCGCGGGTTCATCTTCTTGCGCGCCGCGTCCGCCTCGTTGTCCTCGGGAACCGAGGTGTGGATGTTGACGTTGTTCTTGCCCTTGCCCGCGCAGATGACCTTGAGACCGAGGTCCTCGGCGTACTCGACGAGCTTGAGGCACTCGACGGGCTCGTCACCGCGCATGACGGTGTAGACCGAGTTGCCGGCGTTGGCCATGGACGACAGCAGGACGCCCACGGTGATGTCGGCCTCGACCGTCATCAGGGCCACGTCCTTGCTGTGGGCGATACAGGTGTAGGCGATCTGTGCCGCGATCTCGGGAACGCCCGAGACCTCGACGACGATGTCCACCGGCAGTTCCGGCATCTTCAGGCCGTCGGTGATCGCCACCGACTTGCCCTCGGTGAGGGCCTTCTTCGCAGCCTCCAGATCCGCGCCGGCGACCACGACGTCATCGCGTCCCGCATTGCGCAGGGCCGATTCCGCCTTGTCGATGACGATGTCCGCGACCGCCGCGACCGTCAGCCCGGGTGCTTTGCAGATCGATGCCACCAGGCCCGACCCCATCTGGCCGGCGCCGACGACCCCGACGAGAACCGGGCGTCCAAGCTTCTCCTGGCGTTCCAGGAGACCTGTCGTGTAACCCATTTCCATTCCTTTCGTAGGTATTCGAAGGGGCGTGGCGGTCAATGGATGGGCCTGACCGCGCCTCGGAGAGTTGTGCTTACTGGGGTCGTTTCCTGCGCACGAACCGGGAGTTCGTCTCGGGGGTGACCGACGACCGGGCGGTCAGCTGTGCGACGGCCATCTCGACGGCCTGCTTGAACTGCTTGCCCTCGGCGCGCTCGACCGCGGTGTCCGCGGCCCCCAGGAGCGCCGGGACCGGGCGGAACCGCGCGAACACGCTGATCCCGTTCATGGCCGATGCCCAGGTGACGCGTCGCTGCTCCGCGTCGACGAGCATGATGACGATCGAACCGCCGCGGAACGACCGCCCCCGCCCCGAGACCAGCATCTCGTCCCTACCCTTCGACAGGCGCAGGACGGTGTTCAACTCGGTGCTGTAGGCCCGCTGTTGGAAGAAGGTGAGGACGACCCCCAGCACCATGGCCGCGATCAGGATCGCGGGGAAGACCCAGTCGCTCGCCGACATGTCAGGCTTCGGTGAAGGCGACGGTGGAACCGGCCGCGGGGGCGACGGGAGCGGGTCCGGAGGCCTTCACGGCGCCGGGCAGCAACTCCTGGTCGGGCTGATTCACGTAGACGACGATGTGGCCGAGTTCGGTCAGGTTGTCGTTGGCGCGGCCACCGACCTCGTCGACCGTGTACGTCTGCTCGCCGATGACGAGCCGGTCGCCTGCCTGGACGGGGCGGGTCAGGGCCGTGGCATTCGTGTGGACGATGCTGACGTCGGCGAGCGCCTCCGGCACGGGCTCGCCGAAGAGGATGAGGACGCCTGCCTCGATCATCTCGCCGGCGTCGCCGCCGATCCGGCTGACTTCGGCATTCCAGATGTTGGTGGTCATGGGGTCTCCTTCCGGTCGGGTGGGTGCCCGCAGGGGCACCCACCCATGTGGTGATCAGATGAGGAACGACGCCAGGTAGGCGATCGCCACTGCGAGCGGGGACGTTACCAGACGGGTGAACAGCACCGCCGAGACACCGACGGACACAGTCTCGGGCTTCGCCTCGCCGAGCGAGAGGCCGACGGGGACGAAGTCACAGCCGACCTGGCCGTCGATGGCGAACAGCGTCGGGAGCGCGTACTGCACCGGCAGTGCGCCGAGGCCGATCTGCGTTCCCATGAGGACGCCGATCACCTGTGCGATCGCCGCGCCCGGGCCCAGGATGGGAGACAGGAACGGCAGCGCGACGATGACGCCCAGCAGGATCAGCCCGACCGGGTTGGACGCCAGCGGGGTGACCCACGAGGCCAGCACGTTCGAGATGCCCGTGTAGTTCACGATGCCGATCAGCAACCCGACATAGGCCATGAACGGGAGCACCGTCTTCAGGATGATGTCGAGGGCCTGGCGGCCGGACGACAGCAGCGTGTTGATGATGTAGCCGATCGCGTTGCCGAACTTCACCACCCAGGACATGAAGCCCTTCTGCTGCGGTGGCGGGGGCGGTGTCGGCGCCGGTGTGCTCGCCGGGGTGGCGGCCGCGGTCTGGGCCTGGGCGTCGGCCGCCACCGCGGCGGCTGCCTCAGCGGCTCCGAGCGCCGCGATGTTGTTCACCCCGACGTCGGAGACGAAGATGTCGTCGGTGATGTACTGGGCCAGCGGCCCGGTCGGCGAGCCGGGGTAGATGTCGACGGTGGGCATCCGCTTCTTCGGGTAGACACCGATGCGGGCGGTTCCGCCGCAGTTGATGACCACGGCCAGCACCTGCTCGTCCGGCACCTGGTTGGTGAACCCGTCGACGGGTGTCGCACCGCTGAGCTCGGCGATCTTCGCGGCCACCGGGTGGATGCCGCCGCCGGTCACCGACAGGACGACGTTCTTCTGGTCGTTCGGGGTGAGGACGAGGCCCTTGCCCCAGCCGCCCGAGCCCTTCGAGACCTTGATGGTGTTGTAGCTCATTCCTGCACCCCCTGAATGCGTCCGGCCTCGTAGGCCTCGTCGTAGCGCTTGAAGGTCTCCTCATGCCCGCCCCGCTTGATCAGGACGCCGGTGAGCCACTGCGTGGCGATGCCGCGGATGAGGATGACCACGAGGCCGACGAGGAAGTACAGCGCGGCCAGCGTCGCGTACTTGTCGGGTGCGATCTGCAGCACGCCGGCGGACACGCCGCTCCACACGAAGATCTCTCCGGCGTTGGCATGCGGGAACAGCGAGGTGATCGGGTGGCAGAACGACACGGTCGAGTCGTAGAAGGCGGGCTTGTAGCGCTCGGGCAGGAAGCGGCCGAACGTGTAGGCCATCGGGTTGGTCAACAGGAGCATGGCCAGGAACGGCATGATCGTGTACCGGGTCAGCGCCCAGCGGCCGGCCCACTGGATGGCATGGGTGACTCGTTCCTCACCGATCCAGGTGGTGAGGGCGTACATGAAGGTCAACATGACCATCAGGAGCGGGAGGATGCCGGTGAGCAGGCTCGTGAACGCGTCGGCGCTGGCGTTGAACAGGCCGATGAAGTGCGTCGCGAACCACGTGATCCCGCGCATCACGGGATTGTTGTCCATGAGAACTCCTCGAGTGTTGTGGAACGGACCCGCCTCGTTGCGAGTCAGGCCGTCGTGGCGGTGTTGCTACCGGGCGGCGTCGCCCGGGGGGATGCTCAGTCGAGTGCCAGGGCCTCCTTCACCTCTGGGGTCACCCGTGACCTGACCGCCTCCTGGGCGGCTTTGGCGTCAGCCGCGTCGAGCGCGGCCCGGGCCATCTCCTGGCACTTGTCGAGGGTGGTGTGGCGAAGCGCGAACCGCACCTCGGGCACGGCGGCGATCGACATCGACAGGCTGGTGATTCCCAGTCCGGCGAGGACGAGCGCCATGAGTGGGTCGGAAGCGGACTCGCCGCAGACTCCGACCGGTCGTCCGAGACGCTGCCCGGCGGCGGCGGTCTGGGCGACCAGCTTCAGTACCGCCGGTTGCCAGCGGTCGATCAGGTCGGCCAGGGCGCCGAGTTGGCGGTCGCTGGCCATCGTGTACTGGGCGAGGTCGTTCGTCCCGATCGAGGCGAACTGCACATTGGTCAGGACGCGGTCGGCCTGCAGTGCCACGGCGGGCACCTCGACCATGATCCCGACGTGGTCCAGGCCGGCGGCGTTGGCCATCTCGCGGAAGTCCTTCGCCTCGTCGGCGGTGGAGATCATCGGGGCCATGACCCAGGCCTCGGTCTGGGGAGTGTCCGCGACGGCCCGGGCGAGCGCTTCGAGCTGGTGGGCGAGCAGTTGCGGGTTGCGGCGGGCTAGGCGGAACGCCCGGATACCCAGTGCCGGGTTCTCCTCCGGAGTGGTGTTGGCGAAGGCCAGCGGCTTGTCGGCGCCGGCGTCGAGCGTCCGGATGACGACCTTGCGCCCGGCGAAGGCCGCGAGCACCTGGCGGTAGGCCTCGGCCTGGTTGTCGACGGTGGGCTCTTCCGACTCGTCCAGGAACAGGAACTCGGTGCGGAACAGGCCGACACCCTCGACCGCGGTGGCCGCGGCCTGCTCGGCGTCCGCCACGGTGCCGATGTTGGCCAGGAGCTGTACGCGGTGGCCGTCGGCGGTGGCGCCGGGCTCGGTGTCGTCGAGCAGGCGGCTCCGGTTCGCCATGCGGGTGCGGATCTCGGCCTGGGTCGCCTCGTCGGGGTCGACGACGACACGGTCGTGTGCCCCGTCGACGGCCAGGAGGGTTCCGGCGGGGATGTCCGCGGCGCCGTCGACCTTGACCACGCAGGGCAGGCCCATCTGCCGGGCGATGATCGCCGTGTGCGAGGTGGGGCCGCCCTCCTGGGTCACCAGGGCGAGCACCTTGTCCATGTCGAGCGTGGACGTGTCCGCGGGGGTGAGCTCCAGCGCGACGACGACGCCGGGGGCGTCCATCGAGGCCAGGCCGGGTTCGGGGACGCCGAGGACGCGGGCCACCGCGCGGTCGCGGACGGAGTGCAGGTCGCCCACGCGCTCGGCCATGTAGCCGCCGATCTCGCGGAACACGTCGGCGAACTCGCCCACGACACGGGTGATCGCGGTGGCGGGGCCCACGCCCGTGCGGATGAGCTGGAGGGAGCGATCCTTGAGCTCCGGGTCGCCGGCCATCTCGGCGGCGGCCTGGAGGACGGCTCCGAGGGTCTCGTTGTTGCGGTTGGCGTCGGCCGCGGCCTCGAGTTCCTCGGCCACCTGCTGCAGGGCGTCGGTGAGGCGTCGGACGGCCTCGTCGATCTCGGCCTGTGAGGACGGGCGGGGTTCGTCCGCCGGTGCGGTGACGGGAGCCGAGAACCGGACGCAGGGGCCCACCGTGGCGGTGGAACCGACGCCGATGCCGTGCAGTACCCGGCTGGAGGTCACTTCTCGTCCTTCTCGAGCTCGGCGACCAAGGTGTCGAGAGCGGCGTCCGCGCCGTCCCCCTCGGCCGCCAGGACGACGACATCGCCCTTCTTGGCGCCGAGGCTGAGCACGGACAGGATCGAGGTCGCCGACACGGGGCCCTTGCCGTCCTTGGAGATCGTCACCGGGATCCCAGCTGCCTTGGCGGCCTGGACGAACAGGGACGCGGGGCGGGCGTGCAGGCCCTCGGCTGCGGCGATGGTGGCTTCACGGGTGGACATCTTCGGCCTCTTTCGGTGCGGTGTTTCTGTCTGCTGTTGTGAGTTCGGCAACCCTGCCCAGCGACACGTCCATGGTGTCAGCCGGTTTGCCAAAATGCAAGAAAGTGCTGCTGGTATGCAATTCTGTGCGAAAGCGGATACCGGATCACTCTCCGATGATCGTCACCTGGCATTTGCGTGTGCGCGCCCGGGCGCGATCGAAGTCGACGAAGAAGATGTAACCGGTGACGCCGAAGGCAAGTTTGCCGTCGGTCACGGGGAACACCTGGCTGGAGCCGATGATCGTGGACTTCAGGTGCGCGTCGACGTTGAGGAGTTGGCTGCGGTCGCCCCCGGGCAGGTACTCCTTGGCGCTCGGCCAGGTCTCGACCTCCTCGAAGTGCTTGATGCCCGGGTAGTGGTACCCGTCCGCCGGCGGGAAGTCGTGCTGCTCGGGGACGATCTTGCCGAGCACGGCGTTCAGGTCGCCCTGCAGGTAGTCGGTGCCGTCCTCGTACTCGTCGTGCACCCACTCGTCGAAATACACCCCGCAGGTGGTGTGCGGCGACATGACCGCGGCCAGGCCGTTGGTGATGCCGCTCGCCGCGACGGCCTCGCGCACCTGGTCGGTGACATTGATGAAGCTCGGCGTCCCACCGTGGGACTGCAGTTCGAGCGTGGTCTGGTGGACGGTCATGGCATGGCTCCTCTGGCTGGTCGGGTGGTCACTTGCCGGCGTCGGCGAGCACGCCGACGAACGCCGAGACATCGGCGTCGACGCCCTTGCGCGCCGCGACGGCCAGGTTCGAGAAGAGGATGACGTTCTCGTCGTCCATCAGCGGCTTGACCGCGTCGTAGGCGGCTTTGGCGGCATACGTGTAGTAGTTGATCTTCCGCACGCCGTGCCGGATGCAGTTCTGGTACTCGTCGGGATTCAGCCCCGAGCCGCCGTGCATGACGATCGGTACGCCGGTGGTCTCGCGCAGCGTCGTGATGAGGTCGTAGTCGAGTTGGGGCTTCTTACGGTAGATCCCGTGCACGGTGCCGAAGGACGCGGCCAGGCAGGTCACACCGGTCTCCTTGACGAAACGCGCGGCGACCTCGGGGTCGGTGTACAGCGTCTCGTCGGCCACTCCCTGGTCGGGGTCGCCGTTCTCGTTGCCCGTCATGACGCCGATCTCACCCTCGACCCCGACGCCACGCTCGCGCGCCAGTTCGACGACCTCGCGAGTGATCCGGACGTTGTCGTCGTAGCTGTGGTGCGAGCCGTCGATCATGCACGAGTTGAAGCCGATGTCGAGCCCGGTGCGGATGTAGTCGATGTCGTCGCCGTGGTCGACGTGCAGGACGAATGGGGCCGGTGAGCGCTTGGCGAGGGCGACCATGGCCGGTCCCATGTCCTCGATGCTGACGATGCCTTCGTGCACCTGGGCGAACTGCAGGATGATCGGGACACCGGTGCGCTCGCCGACGTCGATCGTGGCCAGGAGCCCTTCGAAGAAGGGGGTGTTCACCGCTGCCAGGCCGGCGTTGTTCTTCTCGGCCCAGTCGAGGGCCTCGGGCAGTGAGATGAGCATGGGAATGACGTCCTTTCGCGTGGGGCCGAGCGGTCAGGCCCGGTTCTTGAAGTCCTGGATGGCGGTGAACATCTCGGTGAGGATCTCGCGCCAGTCGGGGTGCTTGATGATGCCGCTCGTACCGCCGGAGCCGTCCGCCCCCTGCTCGAGCACCCGGGTGATGTCGGTGCCGCGGCTCACGCCGGCCGCCTGGATGACCAGGATCGAGGGGTCGACGTCCTTGACGATCCGGGTGGTGCGTTCGATGTAGTCCCCGGCGTCCATCTGCCCGGTGCCGATGTTCGCGGTGGGCTCGCAGATCATGATGTCGGGGCCCAGGGTGGCGATCGCGCGGCACTGGGCGTCGGTGTCGGCGCACACGATGGTCATGAGGCCGACCTCGCGGGCGCGCTCCAGGGTCGCGTCAAGGGCGGCGAGGGTGAGTTGGTGTTCTGCGTGGTTGAGGACCACTGCTTTCGCCCCTGCCTCGACGAGGGAATCGGGGAGGATGTGGCCCATGCCGCGGCCCTTGACGATCGGGTCCATGTGCTGGGCCGTGACTGTCAGGTTCTTCGTTGCCTCGGCCACCATGCGGAGGTCGACGTGCTGCGCCGTGAAGATGACGTCGATGCCGAAACGGCCCGCGAGTTCGTCGGTGAGCAGCGCCAGCTTGAGGGTGTCCGCGCTGCCCAGGTATGCCTTGGGGTTGACGATCAGGAACGGGGACGTGAAGTCGGCTCTCGGTGAACTTTGCGGCTCTGCAGTCATGGTGTCCTCCCGACGTTGGGTATCTGCAAGTTTATGCATAAGCACGAAACAATGTGCCTATGCGATTGTGACACCGGCTCGCGCAGGACGCAACACCCGCTCCGACAGCGGTTGCCGTACGACTGTGGTCGATTCCGGGCCCGACCACGGTTCGGGAAGCTGGGCTCGCGGATGGTCCCGGGACGAACCTGTGGAAGACTTCGTCTCATGGCAGAACCGGTAGTGGCGGTCATAGTGGGGGCAGGCCTCGGCCTGAGATACGGCGGGGACATTCCCAAACCCGCGTTGAAGCTCACGGGGCGCGCGCTACTGGTGATGTCGATCGAGGCCATGGCGGCGGGCGGTTGCACCCACGCGGTCGTGGTCGTCAACGCCAAGGTCGCCGAGGCCATCGGCCCGACCCTGGCCGCGTTGCCGATCCCCGTGCTCCAGACCTTCGGCGGTGCCACCCGGCAGGAGTCGGTCCACAACGGCCTACGTGTCATCCGGGACGATCCGAGGCTCAAGGGGACGAAGATCGTCCTCATCCACGACGCGGTGCGCCCCATGGTTCCCGCCAACGTGATCGCCGGCGTCATCAAGGCCCTGCGCGAGGGAGCCAAGGCGGTGGCCCCGGCCGTTCCCGTGACCGACAGCATGCGGCGCCTCGACGGCGACGGACGCACCCAGGTCGTCGACCGTACGACGTTGCGCGCGATCCAGACGCCGCAGGGTTTCCCCTTCGACGTCATCTGGGACGCGCACGAGCGCATGGCAGCCGACGGCGCGGAGTTCACCGACGACGTGTCCTGTGCCCAGCGAGCCGGCCACGACGTCACGCTCGTGCCCGGCTCGCTGCTGTCGATGAAGATCACCGAACCCAACGACCTGACGGTGGCGCAGGCGCTCTGGAAGGTCCGCGACACCCTCGGCCACCATTCCGGGCGGCGGTTCTTCCGTCATTTCGGGCGGTGAGCCCTCGATGATCAGGACCGGGATCGGCTTCGACGCCCATCGACTCGCCGAGGACACGCCCATGTGGGTCGCGGGGCTGCACTTCCCGGACGAACCTCGGGGACTCGCCGGTCATTCCGATGGTGACGTGGCTTGTCACGCGGCCTGTGACGCCTTGTTGTCGGCGGCCGGCCTCGGCGACATGGGCTCCAATTTCGGCACGAGCGACCCGGCATGGGCCGGGGCCAGCGGTGTCGCGTTCCTCGCCGAGACAGCGTCGCGGGTCGCCGCCGCCGGGTGGCACATCGGGAACGTCTCGATCCAGGTGATCGGCAACCGGCCCCGGCTGGCGGGGCGCAGGGCGGAGGCCGAGAAGGTGATCTCGGACGCGCTGGGCGGCGTCCCGGTGTCACTCGCCGCGACTACTGCCGACGGCATGGGCTTCACCGGCGCGGGAGAGGGCGTCGCGGCGGTCGCGACGGCACTCATCGAGGCCGCGCACACTATTGGGGTTGATCGTGGGTCGAGTACGACCCACGATCAACCCCAATAAAGTTCTGCGGAGGTCAGGCCACCTCGTCCTCGGCGGCGACGAACGTGTTGCACGTGCCCAGGGAGGTGTTCTGCGTGCCGCGGGTGAACCACAGCTGACGAGAGTCGCCGTGGCCATGGTTGCCCTCGATGGTGGGATCCCCTGACAGCTGGTCGTCGCCGATCGCGTAGAACAGCTCCGAGATCTCCTGGGAGCCCGCCTCGTCGACACCGACCGAGTAGCCCACCGAGTCGATGAACTCGCCGGCGAAGCAGTCGGCCTGCACCTCGAGACGCCGGGAAAGGCTCAGCGCGTCGGACTCGTCCGACCTGCCCTCCCATGCCGACTCCGAGATGAGCATGCCGGTACGGGCCTGGATGGCGTGCCCGAACTCGTGGGCGATGATGCTCTCGACCACGTAGTCGACCCGCTGCAGGTTGGCGGGGATGATGTCGGGCAGGTCGGTCGCGTAGTAGACCTGCTGGTCACCTCCGCAATAGGCGGCGTTCTGCGTGTCCATCGTCCCGCACTTGGTCTGGATCGGGGAACTGTAGACCGTGACGCTGGGCCGAACGGCCTCGAACCCGGCCGATTCCAGGGCCGGCGCGAACACCCGCATGAGGCATCCGGTCAACTCGTTGAAGTGAGCCTCCAACTGGGCGTCGGACGCCGAGGTGAGGTCGATCGGGGCGGCGTCGCAGCGCACCGGCTCCGCCACAGACTGGTCGTAGACCGCGTTGTCGGTGAGCCATTCGCTGGCTTCCTCGTACGTGTCGGGCACGGGCAGGTCCGGCGGGCTCAGGTCGGGTGCGGGCACCTGGTAGCTCTCGTTCTGGTACTCCGCGGGCGGAGCCTCGACGGTCGGGAGATCGTCGGTCTCGGAGAACAGGCCCACCAGCACGATGCCCGCGACGATCGCCCCGAGCACGAACAGAATGACGCGGATCGCGGAGGCGGCCCCCCTGCCGCGGGACACCTGTTGCTGGGGACGATAGGTCTGGGCCTGGGTGCCCCAGGGCTGCTGCGCGACCGGTGGGGCCCACTGCTGGCGTGGCGCACCCCACTGCTGCGCCGACGCGCTCCACTGGGGCTGTGCCGCAGCCCATCGCTGCGGAGGGACGGCCCGGCCGCCCTGCTGACCCCAGTTCTGCTGACCCCACTGACTCACGCGACCAGAGTAACCGCAGGCGGGAGCAGCCCGACGAGGAAAAACTCAACCTCGCTTGCGATAGCTTGGGGGCGATGGGCCGAGGGGATGCCGGTGTCCGTCCGGGTGACCAGGCATTCCCGCAAGACCGACCAGAAAGAGGTGCGCTGTGAGCACACGCCACGGGCTGCGCAAGCCCGCTCGTCCTCGCGCCGGACTCGTGCGCGCCGGCCTCGTGGTCGCGGCCGCCTCGCTCGTCGGGCTCTGCGCGTTCACGGCGCCCGCGGCTGCCGAGGACATGGCCGAGTCCTACGTCGTCGAGGGGCAGGTGCTCGCCGACGGCACCCTCAACGTCTCCGAGACGATCACCTTCGGTGGCGACGCGCCGGACAGCCTCGAACAACGGCTCGCCACGGTCAAGGACGGCCTCGAATACACCGTCCTCAGGTACGACATCAGCGATGTACGCGTCACCGCAGGCGGTTCCGATCTCGGCCCGTCGATCACCAGCGACGGCGACTACCTGGTGATCAGCGTCGATACCGCGCAGGCCGGATCCGATCCGATCGTCATCGAGTACACGGTGAAGGGTGCCGCGGTCGCGCTCCCCGAGGTCTCCGGTCAGGATCCCCGCACCGAGGTCTCCTGGCGCTACCTGCAGGGGCTGAGCGTGGGCGTGCAGGACGTGAGCGGCACCGTCACGCTGCCGGATTCCACCAGGACGCTCGACATCGACTGCCAGGCGGGCCCGCCCGCTGCGACCACGAGTTGCTCGACCTTCGCGTCCGGCACCTTCGAAGCGCTCGATCCCGAGTTCACCGACGGGCCCCGCGGCACCGGCGAGGTCGTCGATCTGTCGTTCGTCGTGCCGTCCAGTGCTGTCGTCCCCAATCAGATCCTCGACCACCGGTGGACGCTCGATCGCGCGTTCTCGACCGATCTTCTCCCGCTCCTCGTCGCGCTCGGAGCCCTGGTCGTCGGCGGCGTCGCGTTGTACCTCCTGCATCGCGCGGTAGGTGCGGACGAGACCGGAGCCAAGCCGACCATCGTGGCCGAGTTCGAGCCGATCGCCAAGGGCGAGGAGCGATTCCAGCTCGTCGTCCCGATCCTCCCGGGCGAGGTGGGCACGGTGATCGACGAAAGAGTCGATCCTGTCGACATCACGGCGACGATTGTCGACCTCGCTCAGCGAGGTCACCTGACCATCGTGGAGCTGCCCCGCCAGGGGGCGCACGCCGCGCCGGACTGGACCTTCGAGCGCCGTACCGGGGCCGACGAACTCCACGGGTACGAACAGGCGCTGCTGGACGCGATCGCGCCGGCCGGGGGCGAAGCCGTCACGGTCTCGGGCATCGGCGGGGCGGTCCAGGACGTCGTGGGCGATGTGCAGGGCCGGATCTACGAGGAGGTCGTGCGCGAGGGCTGGTTCGCCCAGCGGCCCGACTCGGTGCGCAACGTCTGGGGACGCCTCTCCGGTGCTCTGGTGGGAGCCACCGTCGTCGTCCTGGCGTTGCTGGTCGCGTTCACCTCGTTCGGCATCCTCGGCCTGGTGCTCGTCGGGCTGGCGCTGGCCCTGCTGTGGGTCAGCCAGCAGATGCCCCGGCGCACGGCCCAGGGCGCGTCCGTGCTGAGGGGATTGGAAGTGCTGTCGATCAACCTGCAGACCCAGCCCACCGATCACGTGCCGAAGGACGACGCCTACGCGGAGATCTCGCGCATCCTGCCGTACGCGATCGTGCTGGGTGGCCTCGACCGCTGGCTGCAGGCCATGGTCGAGGCGGACAACGACCCCGGCGTCCCCGACCCCGACGACCTGTCGTGGTACAGGGCACCCAACTCGTGGCATCTGTCCGACCTGCCGGCCTCGCTCGACGCGTTCATCACGATGGTGCAGGGCAAGCTCTACGCCCGCCGCTGAGCGGGTTTCGAGACGGTAGGTGCTGGTTTCGACAGGCTCAACCAGCGTTTCGACAGGCTCAATCGGCGTTCCGACAGTCGGTCCCTGAGCCTGTCGAAGGGACGGGACCGCCTGTCGGAGAGCAGCCGTCGAAAGGACTCAGAGCTCCAACCCGGGGTACAGCGGGTGATGCCCCAGCAACTCGTCGGCGGCGGCCTTCGTCGCGTCGGCGACGCCGTCGCCGATCGTGTACTTGGCCTTGCCCGGGGTGCCCTGGGAGGTGGTCGTCGGGGTCGTTGCGCGCAGGGCCTGGACGATCAGTTCGGCGACGCGGTCCATGTCGTCGGCCGAGAAACCACGGGTGGTCAGGGCCGGTGTGCCCAGGCGGATGCCCGAGGTGTACCAGGCCCCGTTCGGATCGTGCGGGATCGAGTTGCGGTTGGTCACGATGCCGGAGTCGAGCAGCGCGCCCTCGGCCTGCCGTCCGGTGAGCCCGAACGAGCCAGCCACGTCCAGCAGGACGATGTGGTTGTCGGTGCCGCCGGTGACCAGCGTCGCGCCACGCTTCAGCAGACCATCGGCCAGGGCCTTCGCGTTGTCCGCGACCTGCTGCGCGTAGGTCTGGAACGAGGGCTGGCGTGCCTCGGCCAGTGCGATCGCCTTGCCCGCCATCATGTGGCCGAGCGGCCCGCCGAGCACCATCGGGCAGCCGCGATCGACGTCGTCGGCGAACTCGGAGGTGGCCAGCACCATGCCGCCACGGGGACCGCGGAGCGACTTGTGTGTGGTGGTGGTGACGACCTGGGCGAAGGGCACCGGGTTCTCGTCCCCCGTGAACACCTTTCCGGCGACCAGACCGGCGAAGTGGCTCATGTCGACCATCAGCACGGCGCCGGCCTCGTCGGCGATCTCGCGCATCTTCGCGAAGTCGATGCGCCGCGGGTAGGCGGAATACCCGGCGACGAGGATCAGCGGCGAGAACTCCAGCGCCTGCTTGCGGATCGCCTCGTAGTCGATGAGACCGGTCAGCGGATCGGTGCCGTAGCTGCGCTGATCGAACATCTTGCCGGAGATGTTGTGGCGGAAGCCGTGGGTGAGGTGACCGCCCGCGTCCAGGCTCATGCCCATCAGGCGCTGGTTGCCGAGATCGTGGCGCAGCTTGTCCCAATCGGCCTGGTCGAGGTCGTTGACGGTCTTCGCGCCCAGGGTCTTCAGTGCGGGGGTCTCGACGAAGTGGCTGAGGATCGCCCAGTAGGCGACGAGGTTGGCGTCGATGCCCGAGTGCGGCTGCACGTAGGCGTACTCGGCGCCGAACAGGGCACGAGCGTGCTCGGCCGCCACGGACTCGACGGTGTCGATGTTCTGGCAACCCGCGTAGAAGCGGTGACCGATCGTTCCTTCCGCGTACTTGTCAGACAACCAGGTTCCCATGCCGAGCAGCGCGGGCAGGGACGCGTAGTTCTCCGAGGCGATCAGCTTCAGCGAGTGCCGTTGGTCATGCAACTCGGCTGTGATGGCCTCGGCGATCCGGGGCTCGACACCCTGGACGAGCTGAAGGATGGCCTGGTAGGCGACGGTGGCGGTGGCGGCAGGATCTGACACGTATTCACTCCCGTAGATCGATTGGCGAGATGCCGCCCACCACTCTATCGTCAGCTGCTCGCCTCATCCCTCATGGAGCGTTCCTTCACTCCGTTCAGATGCGCGTGCAGGGCTGCCTTCGCGGCCTCCGCGTCGTTGTTCTGCACCGCCTCCAGCACGGCTGTGTGCTCGGCCATCGTGGCGATGGAGTCGTTGACGCCGCGGGTGACCGACTGGCGCAGCCGGTGCAGGTGTGCGGGCAGCCCCTCGGCCTGCTGGATCAGGTAGTCGTTGCGCGAGTACCGGAAGATCGTGCGGTGGAATGCCCAGTCGGCGGCCATGTAGTCGCGGTAGGCGTCCATGTGCGCGCGATCCGGCACCACCCCGGCAACCGCGAGGGCGGTTTTCTCGTGCTTGACATGGGCCTTGGCCAGGTCGGCGGCCAGATGCGGCTGCTCGCTGAAGGCCAGGTTGAGTGCCCCCAGTTCGAGGACGATCCGGGCGTCGAGCAACTGCGAGATCTGGTCGGTGCTGAGCGGCGGAGCCACGTGATAGCCGCGCAGCGGCGCCCGCAGGACGAGCCCGGTGCGCTCGAGGTGGACGAGGGCCTCTCTCACGGGCGTGGGGGAGACCTGCAGATCGTGGGCGAGCCCATCGATGCTCAGAGCGGCGCCCGGTGGCAGGGCGCCGGACATGAGCATGTCCACCAAGGACTCGTATACGGTGTCGCGCAGGACTTTGCGCTCCAGTGGCTTGATCCTGGTCTGTGCCACGGTCCCTCCTCGTTGACGGTCGCGGATGCCTGCTCGTGCCCGGTGCCTCAGCGGCTCACATCACGGCGCCGATGTGCCACGGGACGAACTCGTTCGACCCGTATCCCAGGGCCTCGCTGTTGGATGGCTTGCCCGACGCGAGGTCGAGCAGGGCGTTGTAGATCTCGGTGCCCTTCTCCTCGAGGGAGGCACCACCCGTGAACACCGGTCCGCAGTCGACGTCCATGTCGTCCGGCATGCGCTGGTAGAGGTCGGTGTTCGTGGCGAGCTTGAGGGTGGGGGCCGGACGCGTCCCCAGCGCGGAGCCGCGTCCCGTCGTGAAGCACACGAGGTTCGCGCCGCCGGCGATCAGGCCGGTGACCGACACGGGATCGTAGCCGGGGGTGTCCATGAAGCCCAGGCCGTCGGTGTCGATCGGCTTCGCATAGTCGTAGACGGCCGACAGCGGTGCCTGGCCGGCCTTGGCGACGGCTCCGAGCGACTTCTCGAGGATGGTGGTGATGCCGCCGGCCTTGTTGCCGGGCGACGGGTTCGCGTCCATCGTCGTCCCGGAACTCGCGGTGTAGTCCTCCCACCAGTCGATCATGTCGAGCAGGCCGGACGCGACGCTGCGCGAGGTCGCCCGCCGGACGAGCATGCTCTCGGCCCCGTAGATCTCGGGGGTCTCGGCGAGCACGGAGCGTCCGCCCTGCGCCACGATCAGGTCGGACGCGTAGCCGAGCGCCGGATTGGCGGTGAGCCCCGAGAACGCGTCGCTGCCGCCGCAGTTGAGCCCGAGCACGAGTTCACTGACCGGCCGCTCCTCACGGACGAACGAGGCGTTCACCTCCGGCAGCATCTCAGCGATGGCCGCCAGGGCGGAGTCC
Source organism: Brooklawnia cerclae (assembly GCF_011758645.1). NCBI lineage: Bacteria > Bacillati > Actinomycetota > Actinomycetes > Propionibacteriales > Propionibacteriaceae > Brooklawnia > Brooklawnia cerclae. The sequence goes on from NZ_JAAMOZ010000003.1 coordinate 175,849, forward strand.
ACCGTGGCCCGGGAGCCTCCGCTGAACTGGATGTTCATGCGTGCGATCGGGGTGCCGGGGCGAAGGACGATGTGCTTGACCATCTGGTCGATCTGGTTGCCCTCGCAGCCGAGCCCGATGACGAGCAGGCCGGCGACGTTCGGGTGGGCGGCGTAGCCGGCCAGGGTGCGCCGCAGGATGTCGGTGCCGCGGCCGACAGGCATCGCGCAGCCCAGCGTGTGCGTGACCGCCATGACGCCGTCGACGTTGGGGTAGTCGCGCAGCAGGTCGCGGCGGCGTGCCTCGTCCTCGATCATCCGGCACACGGTGGCCGAGCAGTTCACCGTCGAGACGACCGCGATGTAGTTGCGGGTGGCGGTGCGGCCGTCGCTGCGCCGGGCGCCGAGGAAGGTGGTGCGTGCGGGGAGGCCGGGCAGCTCGTGGCTGCGCGTGCCGAAGTCGTCGGGGCTCGGCTTGGTGTGGCTGCTGAACTGCACGTTGTGGGTGTGCAGGTAGTCGCCGGCCTTGATCTGCTCGCTGGCCACGCCGATCTGGTACCCGTACTTGAAGACGGGGGCCTGGGTCTCGATGTCGCTGATGGCCACCTTGTGACCGGCGGGCACGTCGCCGTGGATCGTCAGCCGTCGGTCACCGACGGTGACGATGGTGCCGTCGGCAAGCGGGGCCCTCGCGACCGCCACATTGTCGGTTTCCTTGAGGACGAGGAGCGAATCTGCGCTCGGCATCGCTGGTACCTTCCGGGGTTGAGGACGGCATCTCTGGCGTCCATCAGAGTCGTCTTCCGAACAAGCGAATCCTATCAGATATTGTATGTTGCTCGGTCGGCGGTTCGCTGTTCAACCTCGATTCCGTGCGATCTCGTAGAGGGCGACCGATGCGGCCACCGATGCGTTCAGGCTCTCGACGGTGCTGGCGATCGGAATCCTCGCCAGCACGTCGCAGTGCTCCCGCGTGAGCCGCGACAGTCCGTCGCCCTCCGAGCCGACGACGAGCACGACAGGGCCGTCGAGAGCGGGGGCCTCGGCGATGTCGGTGTCGCCCTCGCCCGCGAGGCCGACGACGGTGAAGCCCGCCTTGGCGAAGTCGCCCAGCGTCCGGTTCAGGTTGGTGGCCCGGGCCACGGGGACGCGTGCGATGGCACCGGCGGACGATTTCCAGGCCACCGCGGTGACCGATGCGCTGCGCCGCTCGGGAATCACCACGCCATGGGCGCCGAAGGCCGCGGCCGACCGGACGATCGCGCCGAGATTGTGCGGGTCGGTGATCCCGTCGAGCGCCACGACGAGGGCCTCACGGCTGTCGTCGTCCAGCGCAGCGGCCAGGAGGTCGTCGGGATGAATGTAGTCGTAGCCGGGCAATTGCATGGCCACGCCCTGGTGGACCGCGCCGCCCGTGAGGCGGTCCAGCTCGCCGCGGGTGGCCTGGAGAAGCGAGATGGAGTGCTCGGCCGCGTACTTGAAGATCTCGCGCAGCCGGTCGTCCCGCTCACTTCCCTCGGCCACGTAGGCGGCCTTGACGGGCAGCCCGGCCTGCAACGCCTCCAGCACAGGGTTGCGCCCGACCACCCAGTCGGGCCCCGCGCCCTGCCCGTGCGAGGTCGCACGGGCCTGTGCGGGCTTGCTCGTCTTGCTGTTCTTCGCCTTGTACGCCTTGTGGTAGACGCGATCCTCGGCCTTCGGTGTCGGGCCGCGGCCCTCCAGCTTGCGACGGTGCTGTGCCATGGTTTTCTCCTAGAGGCTCCAGCGGACGCCGTCCGCGGTGTCGGCGACGGTGATGCCGAGCGACGACAGGGTGTCGCGGATCGCGTCGGCGCTCGCCCAGTCCTTGCGCGCACGGGCCTGCGCGCGCTGATCGAGGACGAGGGTGACCAGGCCGTCGAGGACGCTGCCCAGGTCTTCGGTGGCGGTTCCCTGCCATTCTGGGTCGTGCGGGTCGAGGCCGAAGACGTGCAGCATGGCCCGCACCTGTCGCAGCGCGTCCGAGGCGGCGCTCGCGTCCCCGCAGTCCAGCGCACGGTTGCCGGCCTTGACGGTGTCGAAGACGGCAGCCATCGCCTGGGGTGTGCCCAGGTCGTCGTCCATGGCCTGGACGAAGGCCTCCGGCAGGTCGCCGAAGTCGAAGCCGACCCGTCCGGACGCCCCGGCGCGCTCCAGGAACGAGTCGATGCGCGCGAGCTGAGCGGACGCCTCGCTCAGCGAATCGTCCGAGAACTCGATGGCCGAACGATAGTGCGGCACCGCCAGGTACAGTCGCACGGCCCGCGGGGCGTACTGCTTGGTGACCTCGGTGACGATCGTGCCGTTGCCCAGTGACTTGCTCATCTTCTCGCCGGCCATGGTGACGAACGCGTTGTGCATCCAGTAGCGGGCGAAGCCGTGGCCGGCGGCGCGCGACTGGGCCAGCTCGTTCTCGTGGTGCGGGAAACGCAGGTCGAGCCCGCCGCCGTGGATGTCGAACTCGTCGCCGAGGTACTTGAGGCTCATCGCGGAGCACTCCAGGTGCCAGCCCGGTCGTCCCGGGCCCCAGGGGCTGTCCCACGACGCTGTCGCGGGCTCGGTCGGCTTGGTGCCCTTCCACAGTGCGAAGTCGCGGGGGTCGCGTTTGCCCCGTGGGTCGGCGTCGGCGGCCGGGGCCATGTCCTCGATGCGCTGGCGCGAGAGTTCGCCGTAGTCGGGCCACGACCGGACGTCGAAGTAGACATCGCCGGAGCCGTCGGCGGCCGGGTAGGCGTGGCCGGCCTCGATGAGGTCGGTGATCAGGGCCCACATCTCAGGGATGTGACCGGTCGCCCGGGGCTCGTAGTCGGGTGGGCGGCAGCCGAGGGCCGCGTAGGCGCGGTGCAACTCGAGCTCCATCGCATAGGCGAGCTCGTACCACTCGATGCCCTGGGCAGCCGATTTGGAGAGGATCTTGTCGTCGATGTCGGTGATGTTCGCGACCACCTTGACCTGATGGCCGGTGACGGTCAGCCAGCGGCGCAGCACGTCGAAGACGACTTCCTTGCGGATGTGGCCGAGATGGGGAGGAGCCTGTACGGTGAGGCCGCAGTGGTAGATGGAGACTTTCCCGGGCACGAGGGGATGGAACTCGGTTACAGCCCCGAGTCGTTCGTCGTACAGATGGAAGCTCACTCGTCGCAGTCTAGTGGCACTGCACTACAATCAGGACGCCGTCACCCACTCGGAGGTTCGCATGGCCGAGATCCGCAAGCATCGTCCCCGCACGAGCGCCATCGGCGACGTGGTGCGGGCCAGCGTCGGGGCCGTCCCACGTCCGGTGACCCCGGGCGAACCCCAGCCGTCGGCGACCGATGACGATCCGTTCTTCGTCGAGGACGCCCCGGGGGCCGCGGATTCCTCGTCGGTGACCGATGCGCCTCCCGTGAGCGCCGCGATCCTGGCGAGCGAGGGCTGGTTCAGCCTCGCGGCGGACGCGGTCCAGGCGCTGGCCGAGGCCTCGCGTCCGCACCCGGACGCCCCCACCGACCAGGACGAGTAGGCGCCGCGCACCGCTCGTCCCACCGTCGCGGGCGCCGCGGACTGATCGCCCATTGTTGCGGACGCCGCGGACCGATCGCCCCCTTGTTGCGGACGCCGCGGACCGATCACCCCATATGTTGCGGACGCGCGGACCGATCGCCCCCTTGTTGCGGACGCCGCGGACAGATCGCCCCATTGTTGCGGATGGAATCTGTTGTTGCGGACGAGATCTTGCCCGCAACAACAGATTCCATCCGCGGAATGTGGGGGGAGCAGATTCCATCCGCGGAATGTGGGGGAGCCGGGTGCGTTCAGCGCCTTCCGGCCGCCTTCTTCCGTAGCGCCGCGATGTCCAGGACGCCCGCGCCCGCCGGGTCCTCGGACTCCGCGGCCTCCTCCCACGGGTCGACGACGGCGGGCAGCCCCTCGGTCACGGTGTCGTCGAGGTAGCCCAGCGAGGGGTCGTAGGGATTGACCGGGACCCGGGCGTCGGGTGCCGCCGCGGTCAGGCTCGACATCTCCTCGTCCGGAAGCGTGCGCAGCACGTCACGGATGTAGCCCGCTGTGGCCTCGGGCGTCGGCACAGGGCGATGCTCGCGCTCGGACTGGTACCACCGGTAGTCGAGTATCTCGTGGTACAGCTGCGCCGGGTCGCGCTTGCGGACCAGGTCGGGCGGGATCATGTGGACGACGGGCTCGAAGCACTCGGTGAGCCAGCGGTGGGCGGCGACGGCCTCGTCCACCTGCTGCAGGTCGTGGCGGGCCACGAACGTGTCGAGGTCGTTGAGCAACCTGCGGGCCTGGTTCTCCTCGGTGTCGAGGCCGGTGAGGCGCAACAGGCGACGGGAGTGATGACCCGCGTCCACGACCTTGGGTTGGATCTTGATCATCTTGCCGTCCAGCGAGGTCGAGATGTCGAGCTCGGCGATGTCGAAGCCGAGCGCGTTGAGGCGCCGGACGCGTCCCTCGATGCGATCGAGCTGGCTCCCGCTGAACTCCTCGACGCCGGTCAGCTCGTCCCACAGCTCCTCGTAGCGCGACTCGATCGTCTGGACCATCGTCAGCGGCTCGAGCGACTCGGCCAGCAGGCCGCCGGCTTCCAGGTCGCAGAAATCGCCGAAGATGTTGACGCGCGCGATCTGCAGGTCGCTGGCGCGCTGGCCGTCGGTGAGCCGGTCGTGCAGTTCGCCGGTCTCGGCGTCGACCAGGTACGCGGCGAACTCCCCGGCGTCGCGTCGGAACAGGATGTTCGACAGCGAGACATCGCCCCACATGAAGCCGCTCAGGTGGAGCCGGGCGATCAGGACGACCATCGCGTCCAGCAGGCGCAGCACGGTCTCGTTGCGGACGCCGGGGGTGAACAGAGAGCGGTAGGGCAGTGCGAACTCGAGATGCCGGGTGAGCAGTATCGGGTCGAGCGGTGTGCCGTCGGCGGCCTGCCTGCCGCTGACCACTCCTATCGGCTCGACCGACGGGGTGCGCAGACGGCGCAGGTCGTGCAGCAGCCGGTACTCGTGGATGGCCAGCGACTCGTTGACCTCCTTGGCCGCGAACACGTCGCCACCCACCCGGATGAACCGCACGACGTGGCGGGAGATGCCACGCGGCAGCGCGACGAGGTACTGCTCGGGCCACTCCGCCAGCGGTTGCGCCCAGGGTAGGGGCAGCAACCGGGAGTCAGGCGTGGCGGACAGGAATCGTGGCACGGATCCAGTCTGCCATCGCCGGTGGGGTGCAGGCCTTGACGGGCCCGACCTGCGTTTCTGTTGGGTCCCTGAGCCTGTCGAGGGGACGGTGGCTTCGACAGGCTTGTGGTCGGTCCTTGAACTTGTCGAAAGGATGGTGGCTTCGACAGGCTCAGCCGGCGTTTTCGGGCTCGGCCAGCGCTCTCGGGCTCAGCCAGCGTCTTGGTCGGTCCTTGAGCTTGTCGAAAGGAGGGTGGCTTCGACAGGCTCAGCCGGCGTTTTCGGGCTCGGCCAGCGCTCTCGGGCTCAACCGGCGTTTCTGGTCGGTCCTTGAGCTTGTCGAAAGGAGGGTGGCTTCGACAGGCTCAGCCGGCGTTCTTAGGCTCAGCCGGCGTTTTCGGGCTCGGCCGGCGTTCTTGGGCTCGGCCGACGACCTTGGGCTCAGCCGACGCTCGCGGCGCGCTCCAGGCCATCGGCGATGTCGGTCACGAGGTCGACCGAGGGCTCGATGCCGACCGACAGCCTCAGGAGCCCGGGCGTGATCCCTGCGGCGAGCTGGGCCTCCGGCGTCATCGCCGCGTGGGTCATCGACGCCGGATGGGCGACCAGCGACTCCACACCACCAAGGGATTCCGCGATGTCGAAGATACGCAGCCCGCGGCAGAACGCCTCGGCCGCCGGACGCCCGCCCGTCAACTCGAAGCTGATCATCGACCCGAAACCGTGCTGCTGGCGCACGGCGATGTCGTGACCGGGGTGGTCGGGCAGGCCGGGGTAGTGGACGCGGGACACCGCCGCGTGGCCGCTCAGCAGGGCGACGATGTCGGCTGCGTTCGCGTCGTGCACGCGGACGCGGGCATCGATCGTCCGCAGGCCGCGGAGCACCAGCCACGAATCGAGCGGGCTCGCCGTCACGCCGAGCACGTTGGCCCAGTGGGCAAGATCGGCGGCACGCTGCTCGTCGGAGGCGACCACGGCGCCCCCTACGACGTCGGAGTGCCCGTTGATGAACTTCGTCGTCGAGTGCAGGACGACGTCACAGCCGAACTCCAGGGGGCGCTGGCGCACGGGGGAGCAGAAGGTGTTGTCGGCCACCACGACGGCGCCGGCGGCGTGTCCCAGGTCGGCGGCGTGCCGCAGGTCGACCAGTCGGAGAAGGGGATTCGACGGCGTCTCGACGAGCAGCAGGTCGCAGGGCCGGTCGAGGGACGCCCGGAACGCGTCCTCGTCGGTCTGGTCGACGAAGTCGACGCTGAACGAGCCCTTGCCGCTCAGGTGCATCAACAGGCGCCAGGTGCCGCCGTAGCAGTCGTGCGGGGCGACGATTCGTCCGTTCGCGGGCACGAGCGCGGCGAAGACGGTGGTGAGCGCCGCGAGCCCGGAGGCCGTTATCACGCCCTTGACCCCACCCTCGAGGGTGGCGACGGCCTCACCCAACAGGTCGCGTGTCGGGTTGCCCGACCGCGAGTAGTCGTACTGGGGCCGCAACTCGATCGACTCGAACGAGAAGTTGGTGCCCGGGTAGATGGGAGGCACGATCGAACGGAACGCCTGATCGGCGTCCAGGCCGGCGCGCAGCCCGCGCCCGAGTTGGGAGATGTCACCGCTCACGCCGTCACCCTACCCCGAAGACGAGGTGGGGTGACGGCGTGGACGAGGCGGGACGGTCAGCCCAGCCGGTTGCCGGTCTCCTTGTTGAAGACGTGCACGGTGTCGGGCTGGACGGCGAGGTGCACGGTGGCGCCGCGCTTGGGCGGCGTCCGGGTGGTCACGCGGGCCACGATCTGCTTGCTGGCATCGCCCGAGATGGCGGAGTCCGCCTCGCCCTTGAGCGAGCCGTAGAGGAACGAGTCGGCGCCGGTCTCCTCGACCACCGCGATGTCCATGGCCACGCCGTGGGCGGAGTCGGACAGTTCGAACGACTCGGGCCGGATGCCCACCACGACGGCGTCGCCGGTGGCGCCCGCCAGCACCTCGCGCGGGACGGGGATCACGTGATCGGTCACCTTGACGCCCCCGTCGACGATCTTCGCGTCCATGAGGTTCATGGCGGGCGAGCCGATGAAGCCCGCGACGAAGATGTTGGCCGGCTTGTCGTAGAGCACCAGCGGGTTGTCCACCTGCTGCAGCAGGCCGTCGCTCATCACCGCGACCCGGTCGCCCATCGTCATGGCCTCGACCTGATCGTGGGTGACGTAGACGGTGGTGACCCCGAGCCGCGACTGCAACGCGGCGATCTGGGTGCGGGTCTGCACGCGCAGCTTCGCGTCCAGGTTGCTCAGGGGCTCGTCCATCAGGAAGACCTGCGGATTGCGGACGATGGCGCGTCCCATCGCGACGCGCTGACGCTGACCACCCGAGAGGTTCTTCGGCTTGCGGCTCAGCAGGTCCTGCAGGCCGAGCAGCTCGGCCGCCTCCTTGACGCGGCGGTCGCGCTCGTCCTTGCTGACGCCCTGCATCTTCAGGGCGAAGCCCATGTTGTCGGCGACCGTCATATGCGGGTAGAGGGCGTAGTTCTGGAAGACCATCGCGATGTCGCGGTCCTTCGGCGGCAGGTCGGTGACATCCCGGTCGCCGATCCACACCGAGCCGGTGTTCACGTCCTCGAGGCCTGCGAGCATGCGCAGCGAGGTTGACTTGCCGCACCCGGACGGGCCGACGAGCACCATGAACTCGCCGTCACCGATCTCGAGATTGAGCTTGTTGACCGCCGGATGATCCGATCCGGGGTAGACGCGCGTGGCGTCCCTGAAACTGACAGTGGCCATGAGCCACCCATCCTTTCCATGGGCAGGAACGTGCCCAACGATCCGTGGTAGAAGGACGAAGGGACAACCTCGTCCGCACCCTATCTTGCCATGCCGGGGGCCGACGCCCAAGACGACGGCCGAAGTCGGTCGCCGGAGGCGCGGTCCGTGTGCTGGTGACGGCGGTGGTGCCCCCGGTCAGCAGGGCTCGGCGAGCCAGGTGAGGAGCTGCCAGCGTCCACCCTCGTGGATGAAGACCCGCAGGTTGTCGAACGACTGGACGGCCTCGGGCTCGGCCAGGGTCCACTTGTCCACCCGGCACCGCGCCGTGGCCCGGTGGCTGCCGTGGAGTTCCAGCGCGAGCATGGTCGTCCGGCGATGGGCACCGACCGTGAGGCCAGCCACGAACTCGTCACGCGACGACAGCGCACCGCCCGGTCGGCGCATGGTGAACCGCTCATGCAGAAGCGAGCGGAAGAACCCCTTGTCGGCAGCCGATTCCGCGTCCCCGAGGCGCTGGTTGATCTCCAACAGCTCCGCCAACGCGGTCGTGGTCTGGTTCATGGGCACAGCCTAGGCGTGCCGCTCGTCGCGGTGGCGGCCGCCGGGGCATTCCCGGACAGGCCGGCCCGCAGGCGGCCCGCGCGAGGACGGGCGACCCCTCGTTTCGACAGGCTCAACGAGCATCCAGCCCGTGTGGCCCGCGCGAGGACGGGTGGCCCTTCGTTTCGACAGGCTCAACGAGCATCCAGCCCGTTGCGGCACGGGCCGAGGCGGGCGCATGCGGCGATTGGGGCGATTGCGGCGCCGGAGTAGAGTCGGCCCGTGGCTGCCGAACCCCCGAGCGACGGGAACCTCGTGCCCGATCCGGGCAGGGACGAGCCCGACAAGGACAAGGAGTGGTGGGATGATCCCGCCATGCCCTGGCGCCACAAGCCGGCCCGGGCCGACATCGCCTGTATGTCGTGGATCGGCTTCCTCGGCGTGTTCAGCCTGGCCATGCTGCCGGTTCGCGCCTGGTTGCTGGGTGCCCCGGAGCGGTTGCCCTGGCTGGTCGCCCTCATGGGCTCCCGTTCGGGAACCGCGGGCCTGGGCTCGTTCGTCCGTGTCGGCATGGACGTGCCGTTCGTGTGGCCGATCCTGCTCGGCACGCTGATGAGCATCAAGCTCGACTGGGTCTACTGGTGGGCCGGGAAGCTCTGGGGACGCGGCATCATCGAGGTCTGGGCAGGGCAGTCGGCGCGTGCCGCCCGCAACTACGCTCGCGCGGAACGATGGGCGACCAAGCTCGGCTGGGTGGGCATGTTCGTGGCCTACGTGCCGATCCCGCTGCCCGTCATGCCTGTCGTGTTCGTCCTCACGGGAGCCCATGGCATGAGCTGGAGGAAGTTCGTCCTGCTCGATGCCCTGTCGTGCTTCGTGTGGCTCGTGGGCTTCTTCCTGTTCGGCTTCGTGGTGGGCACACCGGCGGTCGAACTCCTCACGCTGTACGGCCGCGTGGCCAACTACATCGTCATCGCGCTGGTGGTCGTCATCGTGGTGTCGTCGATCATGCGTGGAGCGAAGCAGACCAAGCAGTCGGCCTGAGCGGACGCCCCCTGAGCGGCATGGGGGTCGTTCCCCAACCCGCCCCCAACCCGGGTGCCACGGGGTTGTCCCGGCCGGATCGCGGCCTACGTTGGCCGCATGTCCACGACGCAGCAGCCCCCGCGAACCGCATCGCGGTTGCCGGTGACCGCTGCCGTGCGCATCGCCGCCCTGTTGATCGGGCTGCCGCTGCTCCTCCACGTCGTCTGGGCGCTGACGCCGACGCGGCTCGGCGTGTGGCCGGCCGTCGTCGTTACCCTCGGCATGGGAATCGGACTGTCGGTCGTCTTCACCCGCCCGCGGTGCTCGTCAGTGGTTGATCCCGAATCTCTCGTGGAGGACGCGCAGGGGTTTGGGCGCCCACCAGTTCCACTTCCCGAGGACCGTCATCGTGGCGGGGACGAGCAGCATGCGGACCAGGGTCGCGTCGGCGGCCACCATGATCGCCAGCGCGACGCCGATCTGCTTGATGGCCTGCATCTGTCCTGAGACGAATCCGATGAAGACGGCCACGATGATGGCCGCCGCCGAGGTGATGATGCGGCCGGAGCGCTGGAGCCCGCGTGCGACCGCCTCGTCGTTGTCGAGCCCGGCGTCCCAGTACTCCTTGATGCGGGCGACCAGGAAGACCTCGTAGTCCATCGACAGCCCGAAGCCGAACGCGACCATGCAGGCGACGATGAACGTCTCGAGGCCGTTGGTGCGGGGCATGCCCAGGTGGCCGCCCTCGAAGATCCACACCGTGGCGCCCAGCGATGCCGCCAGCGAGAACAGGTTGATGAGGAGCGCCTTGAGCGGCACGATGAGGGAGCCGGTCATGAGGAACAGCAGGACCATGACGGCGACCACGACGATCGCGAGCGCCGCCGGCGCACCGTTGATCAGCGACCTGCTGAAGTCTTCCTGCATGGCTGCGTCGCCGCCCACGAGGAAGCCGTACCCCGGGTCGTAGTCGCGCAACTCGTCCACGAGCGAGACGACCGACTCCGAGACGCGGTCGTCGGTGTCCACATGGATCCCGAGTTCGGTCTGCCCGTCGTCGGAGGGCAGAGCGACGGCGGTGACGTAGGTGATGGCGTCCAGCCCTTCGATGTGCTCCACCAGCGCCGCCGACTCCGCCACCGGGACGTCGGCGACCGCGACGATCTCGGGCGAGGCGAGGGCAGGGTAGTCGTCCTGGATGGTGGTGTAGGCGGCCAGCGCCACCGATTCCGAGGGCAGGTACTCGACGAAGCTGCTGCGCATCTTGAGGCCCCCGAGCGGGTGGGCCATCACCGCGAGGATCGCGACGACCACCACGATGACCACCCACGGGATGCGCTGGACGAACCGGGCGAGTCGCGAGAACCCGCCCTCGTCGGACGATGCGTCGCCCACCGCGCGGGTGAGCGAGCGGAGGCCCGGGATGCGGTTGAGCAGCGAGGGATGGAGGAGCGCCGGGCCGAGCAGGACGATCACGGCCGGGACCAGGGTGACGGCAGTCAGTACCGCGAGCAGGGTGACGATGATGCCGCCCAGTGCGATGGCTCGCAGCACGGGCGAGCTGAAGACCAGCAGGCCGGCGATCGACAGGGCGATCGTCAGGGCGGAGAACGTGACCGTGCGGCCGGCGGTCGCGACAGTGCGCTGCGCGGCCCCCGCGACAATCTCCAGCGACGTCCGCCGGTCGGGCAGCCGCGACCCGTTGGCGGGGTAGCCGGCCGATGTCAGTCGCGTCGTGACCTCCTCGCGGTAGCGGCTCACCACGAGCAGGCCGTAGTCGATCGACAGCGCGAGGCCGATGATCGAGATCACGTTGAGGATGAAGCTGTTGATGTCCATGACGAAGGTCAGCAGCCAGATGCCGCCCAGACCGATCACGATGGACACGACGGCGCCGACGAGCGGGAGACCGGCGGCGAGGAGCCCGCCGAAGACGATGACCATCAGGAGCAGGGCGACCGGCAGGCCGACGGACTCGCCGCGTACCAGGTCGTCCTGCACCAGGGTCGTGATGTCGTCCCCGATGATCTTGTCGGACAGGGGGAGCACCTGCGCGTCGGGGAAGTCCTGGACGAGGTCGGTCGCGAACTCGCCGGCGGCCGCGGAGACGTCGTCGTGTGCGCGGGTGCTCGCGTCCTCGTCGAGGCCGGACGCGAGGTTGACCACGACCACGAAGCCGTCCTGCTCGGTGCTGATCAATGCCTGGATGCTGGGATCCTGGAGACCGGCCAGGGGATTGGTGGGATCGACGACCACCAGAGGATCGGTGACGGAGTCAACACCGGGGATGTCGGTGAACAGGGTTCTCTGGTCGGGCATGATCTGCATCAGCTCGGGGACGTCGTCCGGGATGACCACGCCCGTGACGACCAGGGTTATGGCATCGCCCGTGTCGCTGGTGGCGGTGAGGTCGGCGACCTCCTCCGACTCGGACCCGGGGACGTGGGCGGCCGTCGTCGCCATGCGGTCGAACAACCCGCCCTGGCCGAAGCCCTGGAACGTGGCGGTGAGCCCCAGTGTCAGGAGCACGAGCCAGCCGGCCAGGACCAGCCATGGACGTCGTGCGATCCCATGACCCAAGCGTTCGAACATTGATCCGCCCATCTTCCCGAAGACGAGTGAACTCTACAGGCGCGTGCACAGCGGCAGCGTCCTGCCATGGCGACCCCGCCCGGCGCCGGGCGTCGGGCGGTCACGCGTGGTATTCCTCGAACTCCAGGGTGGCCAGCAGGGAATCCACTGCGTCGGTGCTCACCTGCTCACCGCTGAGGCTCAGTGCGGCAGTGGCTGGGTACGGCCACTGCGAGGCGACGATCCAGACGGCCTGGCGCGGATCCCCTTCCGTGGTGTAGCTGAACTGTTGGACCAGCGCGTCGTAGGCTCCCGGCACCTCGATCTCGTCGATCCCGGCCACGTCGTAGTCGGTGAGGCTGATCGTGGCGGGGACGCTGAGCTTGGCCAGGGCCGACCGGGAGCCGATGTCGTCGCTGAACTCACCGGCCACCTGCAGCAGCAGGCCCTCGGTCTCGTAGGCGGCGGTCCATGCCTCCCCCACAGGCTCGGCGGCGGTCCAGGTGTCGTCGAGCCGGAACCGCCAGTGCCCGGCCTCCACGGCGGTTCCGGACTGCCGCGTGCAGCCGGTCACCACCAGCACGGCTGTGGTCGTGGCCAGCGCCACCAGGGTTCGGACGAGTCTGTTGCCGCGTCTGTCCCACATTGTCGAAGCCTCCTCACCGAACGCGGGCAGTATGGGGAGCCGACGTCCGCTTCGGCGCCGGCGTGTTCGGCGCGTCCATGTAGTGTGCCCCGGGCGGGGTGCAGCCCGAGCCGATCACACCGGAGTCGGGGCCGGGGCATCCTGCCCTGGCCGGGGTGGGATGGGTTTCGCACCCCGGCCGTGCGTCCTGCACAATGGTTGGCGAAGCCGGGTCGTGTTCACGGCACGCCTCCGTAGCTCAGCGGCCAGAGCATTCGCCTTGTAAGCGAAGGGTCGAGGGTTCGACTCCCTCCGGGGGCTCACCTAGTCAGAGCAGTCTATGGCCTTGCCGGCGGCAGTTCCGGGGCCGAGATTCGGTGCCATCTGATGGCGTGCGGTGGAGTCCGGTGGAGTCCGTCGGCTTTACCGGGTAAATGTCCGACTAGGCGAAACGCTGCGTCGCGGCGGCGGAGTTTTACCCAGGGTTTACCCGTCGTGCCCACCCGTCGTTCCGCATAGACCACGAGTATGTAACGGTTTGATAACACGTGTAGGTTTTCTAGCCTACGTGTAGCTTTTTACAGGGTGCGTGTATATAGTTGTTCTTGTCAGCGAGACCAAGGCCAATCAAAGAAGGAGTCCTGACATGACCACCAGCGAGATCACCGGAAACGCACAGAGCTTCCTGTTTCCCACCACGTCCGACTCGACGATCCGTGAGGGCATCATCGCCGCCCTGCGTCCGTACGCCGATGACTACGACCTTGACGCGATCGAGGAGGAGTTCGCGGCCGCGATCCAGGAGATCCTTCCCGAGGGATTCACGCTCAACGGGCAGTTCATTTTCGGGCCGACCGGCGCCGATGTCGACTGGGACGCGGTGCGTGAAGCCGCCGGGGAGATCGACCTGTACGGCATCGCGGCACGCCACGAGATCGAGACCGTCACGGCCCTGCTCGACGAGCTCAACGCCTACACCGGCGACGACGTCTGGGGAGACGTCATCCTCGGCCGGGACGGATACGACGACGACACCACCACACTGCTCGACCCCAGCGGCCGCTCTGATGTCGCAGTGGTCGACGGGCACGTGCTCCGCTGGATCGAGGAGGATCACGAGTGGATCGACCGGGGCGGGCTGCGGATCGCCGAGGTGGCCGACGCCTACGCCGCCCGGCTGCCCGAGGGCTACCGGGCCCATGCGATCGACAACGGCCAGGTCGGGGCGATCATCAAGGCCGAGCCGTGGGTCGACCAGAACGGCCGCCTCCGGTGGTCGGATTCGGTCGCGGGGTCCACCGACGACCGGGGCGACGTGCAGATCCTGTGGGATCAGGACGGAGACGGGTCGCTGCACGGCCCCGACATCGTGATCGAGACCGTCGACGCCGACGAGCTGCGCGCCGCAGCCGAGGCTCTGGTCGACGGCCCGAGCGTCGTCGACCAATACCGGGCCAAGGCCGAGGCCAGGGTCGCCGCGATCGCCGAGTTGGTCCGCGCCGAGATCGCGGCCGGTGACTACTCGAATGTGGGCCGCGAGGACCAGTTCGACGAGTTGGACGTGCAGGTGCTGGAGTCCGATCCGATCGGGAGCGTGTGGATCGGGCAGACCGTGCCGTCGGCGATCGTCGACCCCTCCTGGGACTGGGTCGAGGAGACCATCCGGCTCACGCCGGAGGCCGCCGAGGCGCTGCACGCCCACCTGTCCGCCGACGAGGACTGAGATACCACAGCGGCCCCCGCCACGAGAGCGGGGGCCGCGCCGGGTGACCAAGGCCAATTGGAGCCCGGGACCCACACACTACCCCGAGAGGACACGATCATGACCGACAAGACCGAACCCCTGACCGACGCCGACGTGGCGCACGTGCGCCTGTCCGACGACCTGCGATCCTGGCTGCTGCATCGCGCCGAACTGCACGCTGCGCCGCCGCGCTACGCCACCCGCGTGCGCACCGAGCTGGTGCTGTGGCGGGCCGTGCTGGCCGCCGAGCTGGCACGCGTCCGCCTGACCCTGCCGGAGATCGGCCTGATCGCCGACGTCTGCAACGGCACCATGGCCGACGACGCGATCGGCACGACCATCGGCACGGTCGCCACCCAGATCATCGACGCCACCTACACCGACCCCGGCATCTGGGGCACCAAATGGGACGTCGACGAATCCGGGCTGCGGGACAAGCTCGCCGCGCTCGGCCCGGCCGCCGACATCGCCCTGGCCGATGCTGTCGCGGACTGGTGGGAGCGCGGCCTCGACCACACGGTGGAGGGATGGGCCAACGTCGGGCTGCGGGTCACCGAGGGCTGAGCGATGGCAGGCAGGAGTACGCAGCAGTGGTCGGCACGCTCGGTGCCGGCGCTGCGCCGCGAGCTGGTCCAGGCGTATCAGGACCGCGCCGACCGGATCCGCCACCTGATCCCCAGGGGCGGCGCTGTCGCCCCGCATCTGGTGCCGGGCGGATGGGACGCGGTCGAGCGTGACGAGCAGTCAGTGTTCGAGCTGCGCGGGATCGACCTGTTCTGGGTGACCGGCGACATGGGCAGGCTGGCCTTGGACGCGTCGCTGGACGTGCCCGAGTTCGATCCGGCCGAGATCCCCGTCCAGGCTGGGCTGATCGTGTTCCAGGACCCGATGCCGGCGTTGCAGACCCAGCCGCTGGCCGTCTGGGAGGGCAAGCAGGTGGTCGACTGGCAGGGCGACGCCCGCGTGTGGGCGCTGTCGTGGCATCCCCGCGCCGGCGGTCTGGCGGTGACCGCCTACACCCGCCTGCACGAGCTCCCCGGCCCGCTGCTGCCCGGCACCGACCTCCAGCCCGTGCTGTTCCTCGTCGCGACCAGGCGTGCCGTGTTCAGCGACTACAGCGAGCTGCGGACCGATCAGGGCACACCCGTCGACACCCGTGCACTCGGGGTGTTCGCACTGCTGGCGTCGGCGACGGTCATGATGATGACCCCGACCCTGGCCGAGCGCCGCACCCTGGACGCCCGGAGCGGCAGGGCGCCACACCCGGAACGCACACGGCCGAGCGACCTGGTCTCGACGATCGACCTGCGCCCGCTGCGCCACGTCCACACTCCTGACGACCAGGCCGGTGCGGGCCGCGAGTACACCCACCGGTGGATCGTGCGGGGACACTGGACCCACCAGCCCTACGGCCCAGGAAACTCGCTGCGGAAACTCCTCTACCGTGAGCCGTATATCAAGGGACCCGAGGACGGCCCGCTGATCCTCAGCGAGAAAGTGATGGTGTGGAGACGGTGAGCAAGATCCGGAAAACCCCTCCCGGAGACGAGATCCAGGCCCGCGTCGACGCCGGGGAGACTCTCACCGCGATCGCGGCCAGCGTCGGAGTCCGAATGTCGGTGGTGTCGCATGCCCTGTCGGCGTGGCGGGAGAGCCAGGGTCTGCCGCCACACACTCCCGGCAAACCGCGTGACGACCAGCGGTGGCGGGAGATGCTCGCCGCGACGCTCGCCTGGCACGAGCGGACCGGATGGTGGCCGCGCAACGTGGCGCCCGATCCAGAAGAGCGGCCGATCGGCACATGGCTGACACGCCAGCGCGCCGAGTGGGCGCACGGCACCATGCCGGAGGTGCGCCGCGACGAGATCGCCGCCGCCGGCGTCCAGATGCGTCCGGGCATACGGAACGGCCGCGCCACGAAGGGCAGCCGCCCCACAGCCGGGGACGCCGTCCGCACGGTCGCCATCGCGATGTCGCCGGCGAGGCTCGCCGAGATCGACGCGGCCGCCATGCTGGCCGGTCTGAGCCGGGTGGCATGGCTGAGCCGCGCCATCGATCAGGCCCTCGACGTCGAGCCACCCCCTCCTGACCGGGCACCCGCCAGGAGGAAGCGACGGCTGAATGTCGTCGCATTCGTCGACGACGCCACGATGGATGGCCTGACGGCAGCCGCCGGAGAACCGGGCATGTCGATGAGCGCAGTCGTCCGAGAGGCATGCCAGGCGGCCATCGACGCGGGCGAAGTGTTCGCCGACCACCTGGCGCACAGAGGGATGCGTGGCGCTGCCTCGATCTTCACCCCGGAGCTGCTGGCGGCCGTGGACGCCGCTGCCCTCGACGCGGGCATGAATCGCTCGACGTGGATGCGGTGCGCGTGTGTCCGGTGGCTGGAAGCCAGAGGCAGGGCATGACCCTTCCCACATTCGAACGCGCGTTCTATTCTCGTCGCATGCCTGACGAGTACCTCCGCCCGCCCCTGAACGCTGTCCGCCCGCCGGCGGGCATGCATCGTGGCCACGAGGGCACCTACGCCTCCGAGCTCGTCTTGGCCCGGCTGGTGTGGCGTGACTGCGTCGAGGTGGTGCCCGCACGCCTGTCATGGATCTGCGACGACCGGATCAGAGTCGAGTGGACCGACCACGGCAGGACGCGGAGGACGTGGCTGCCGTTCGCCGACGTGCGGCGCAAAATGCGGTGGCGGGAAGGCCAAGGTGGCCCCGTCTGAGCCTTGACACCCCACCCTATCTGTAGTAGATTTATTACATCGGGACGGCATGAAGGCCAAGCCCGGAAGCCCACGGAAGGGGCTCACATCATGAGCAGCATCGCTGATTACGCGGAAGACCAGATGGACCGAGAGCTTGCCCGGCTCGACAGGCTGAGCGACAAGCAGAAGGCTCGCGAGCTGGTCGACATGGCGTTCTCCCGCCGCACGCCGAAGGTCGCCCGGACCTGCGCCGCGATGACCGCGCTCGACCGCTTCAGCGAGCACCTGAGCGTCCGTCAGGCGGAGGTCCTCACCAAGATCGCTGGCCGCTGATGAACGGGGTGGAGCTGGCCGCAAGAAGGATCGCGCTCGGGTTGACGTCTCAAGGGAGGCTCGCCGACGTGCTCGGCGTCTCCCAGCCTGCGGTGTCGGCGTGGGAGAAGGGAACTCGGGGCATCCCGGAGGGGATCGACGGCGAGATCGAGCAGCTGGAGGAGGCCCGCGACATGATCACAGAGCGGATGCTCTACGCGCTGGAGCTTGACCCCGGCGCGCCGCTGATCGTGCATCTGTCGGATGAGACGTGGTGGGCAGCACATCCGGAGTGTGACGGGATCCCGCACGAAGTGCAGATGATCGCGGCAGCGCTGGCCGTGTGCGAGGCCGATCCGCGCCCGCCGATCGTCGGCGTCGAGGCTCTCGCCACCGTGTGGCGTGCCCCGTCCGCCGGCGAGATCCGCGCCTATCCGGGCGGTCCGCTGACCGACCTGGTCGCCGTCCGCGAGCACGGGACGCGGCTGGCACTGTGCTGGATGGAGTGGCGCGACGGAGAGCCGATCGTGACACTCGGCGTCACAAACCGGGGCGGCCGGGTGACGGCGACCACCGAGTCCACCGAGTCGTGGCCGGAGGCTGAGACGCTGGTGCCGCGTCAGGAATGGCCGGTCGAGATCCGGCGGCGCGGAGCGGATGGTGCGGCTCCGGAGCTGCGCCGCCTGCTCGACAAGGCGGCCGAGGAGCGGTCCGGCTAACCCCCGCAGACGCCGATAGCGGCCCTCCACCGTGCTGGTGGAGGGCCGCAGAGGCTCACAGTGGCCGTGGCCACACGATGGGTCCCGGGGTGGGGGCGGCGGGGGTGAGGTCGGGGATGATGAGGCAGCCACACAGGTCGAGGGTGTCGCCCACCTCGACCGGCGCCCCTCCGACCGAGCTGGCGATGTAGCAGGTGACCGTCGTGGTCGTGACCGTGGTCAGCAGCGCGGCGAAGATCCTGCCGACCGGCGTCCAGACGCCTGCTGGCAGGTCGGTGCCGGTGTCAGCGGGACGGCCTGTGGTCCGCTCGGGTGTGACCATGACCCGTGTGGTGCGGGAGGATCGGGCGAGGATCGACACCGCACCCGGCATGCCCTGCGGCCACGGAATGTTTTGCACGAAGAGCCCGCACGTGGCGCCCGCGGCCGGTGCGGTGGTCCAGGTGATGCGCCGTGTCTCGGCCGCGCTGTATCCGGCTGGGCGGTCCGCGACCGGCGCGTTGGTCGACGCGCCACCGGTGCCAGACAAGTAGCCGAAGCCTCTGCCGTAGGCGGGATTCGCACGTGGCTGCCATCTGGCATCCAGGTGTGCGGCCCTCACCGGACCGCTCCCGTCAGGCGATGATCGCAGCCCGCAGCCCGGCGACCTCCATCGTGGGCCCGCCGACCGACCCGACGACCCGGAACGTCCACCAGGTGTCTGCGGTGGGCGTGGCCACACCCACCAGATGCACCCAGCCCGTGCCCGAGATCGTGCGGGCGACGGCGTTCGCCGCGCCCGCCCGGGTGGCCAGCGTGAGGTAGACGGTCCGGGTCTCGGCCGACACGAGCCGGGCCCACGCCTCGGCGCGGACGCGTGCCGGAGGCTGACTGGTCCGCAGCGGCAGACTGATCGCCCGTGTGGCCAGCGGCGTGTAGGTGTCGGACGGGGCCAGCGTGATCCCCCCACCATGCTCGGTGCTGATCAGCAGCGACGGGTCGAGCAGAGGCCCCGTCCCCAGTTGTCCGGCCACCCACCCATCCGGTGAGGTGAGCAGTCCGGCCGCACCGAGCAGGTCGAGTCCCCACACCCCGCCGACATTGATCAGCCTGCGGTCCAGCGCTGCGGCCCTCATGCCGCCAGCTCCAGGACGGGCAGAGACGCGCTACGAGAGAGAGAGAGAGAGAGCTTGCCTCGTCCTGCCAGCGAGCCATCATCCACTGCGAGACCATGAGGACCTCCCGATCCGTGAGCACACGCGGCCACACCGCAGCCGCCACCGTCTGCGACAGGCGCGCACCCGTCCTGTCCTGGCCGACGAAGATCCTCTGCACACCCGCCGTGCTCAGCCGCCAGCCATCGGCCGACGCCTGCCAGCGTGGCAGGCCATCCACCAGCAGACCGAGCGGCTGAGCAGTGCTCACGCGGGCGGTCAGCACCCGGCGTCCAGCCGCCACACTCGACACCGTCGCTGACACACCCGTGCCGCCACCCTGCGAGAGGACCAGCCGAGACGACTGGGATGCGCCCGTCCACGATATGAACACCCGATCGGCCGCGGCAGGATTCGTGTCGAGCAGCACGACCTCACTGGACACCTGCGCGTCGAGGTCGGCGACGACGACAGCCGTCACCGCCTGCCCCCACAGCGCAGACTCCTGCGACCCCCGCCCCTCGATCTGCCAGGCAGGCGGCCCAGCGATCGCCTCCAGACGACGATCCGTGAGCGCGGCCCTCATCAGACAGCCCACCCGGACGGCACCGCGCCAGCCTGACCAGACACGAGCACCCACCAGCGGACGCCGTCCCATTCCAGCATCCACTTGTCGATCGCGCCCGCAGCCGACGAGAGCACCGGCGCAGCCGACGCTCCATAGGAGACCATCGCTCCCTGCACCGTCAGCGTGCGGCCACCCGTGCCGTCCTGCGTCGCGTTGACCTCGACGGTGAATGCGGGCGTCCCGGCCGCGAGTGTCGGCAGCGTCAGGACGACATTGCCGGTCAGCGTGGCATGCAGCACACACCCAGTCCGCGCGGCACCAGTCACCGCATCCAGGGCCACCGGCCCCGACCACGACAGGCCCGTGATCACCGTTCCATCAGGGCCAGGAGGGCCGATCGGGCCCTGCTCGCCGCGTACTACCGGCGACGTGGGTGACGCGGCGGCCAGGGACAGGCAGTCCAGCAGGTCGACCGTGCCACCCTCGACCGGGCATGTCAGGACACCCGACAGAGTCAGGGCGGGCAGCTCGGCGGTGGCTGGCAGGGTGATGCGGATGCGGTACTGGGTGGCGTCGGTGTCCACGTCGGGGTCGGCGAGGTTGAGCACGTGGGCGCTGAATGGCCAGTCGTCGCCGTCGGGGCCGACGAGCCACGAGACGGGCTCGGGGACATACCCGATGCCGCCGTAGCGGATGACGGTCCCGGCCGCCACCAGCGGGGTGATGAGGATGGTGGCGGTCCGGGAGACGGCTGTGGGCTCGGTGCCCTCCGGCACCCCGCCGAGCACGGATGCGAGTCCGGCGAGCGTGACCGTGAGCGAGGGCCCCATCGGCTCCGGCAGGGTGGTCATGGGCTACTCCTGGATGGTGGCGTCCACGGCGATGGGCGCGTTGACGACGGCCACGAATGCCTGGGCGGCAGTGAAGATCGCCGATATGACGGCGAGGACTCCGGCCACCTGCGCGTCAGATGCGATCGAGAATGCGACCAGTGCGACACCGACGCCACCAGCCAGGGTGTAGAGGGTGGCACGCAGCTGGGTGGCGAGCCAGGTGGCCTTCTGGGTGGCGTCGAGGTTGGCCAGCGCCAGGAGAGCGACCGCCGTGGACAGGATGCCTGCGGCGAGGTTGGTGACCGCGTCGCCCTGGGGGCTGGTGATCAGGCCGAGGCCCTGGAGAGCGACCACGATCGTGGCGACGGCGGCCTGGATCGCCTGACGGCGGGCGGCGGTCAGCCATGCGGAGATGCGGGAGATCATGACTGTGCCTCCTGTGTGGTGCTGAGGGTGACGGTCGCCGAGTCGATCTCGGCGTCGATCGCATCGGACACGGCCTTGGTGACGGCCGCGACGATGGTGTCGGTGTCGACGGTTCCGCCGCCGACCTGCTTGAGGGCCTCCTCCAGCCCGGCAATCCGGGCCTGGAAGCCGTTGATGAGATCCCGGATCGAGTTGAGGTTGGCGTCCAGCCAGGCCACGGTCTGGTGCAAATTGGTGGTGCCAGTCGGCCCGCCCGCCCGGTCGAAGCTCCGCTCGAAGACCTCGGTGACGGCGTTGCCGATCGCGTTGAGGATGTACTCGCCGTCGCCGGTGTCGAGGACCCTGTTGGGGCTGCCGTCTGCGCTGTAGCGCTGCACGCCGAGACCCAAGACCCGGTCCCGGGTTTCCTTGATCCACGCCTTCGCTTCTGCGTCCATGTCGTCATCCTCCTGAGTGGTTGTTTGGGTGCCGTCGTAGTAGGCCTGCGCCCGGGCCATGTAGGCGGCGTTCTGTGCCCCGGCGATCGCGCCAGGGCACGAGGTGGAACTGAATTGCGAGTGGGGGAAGACGTTGACTCCCCACGCCGGGCGGCCCAGCCCGTAGTGGTGGCACAGTGCGGCCACCAGATGCGCGCCGTTGTCGAGGGTGGCCTCCGAGATCGTCCAGCCCGGCGCCAGCGTCGCGTTGGCGTGCTCGATCCCGATCGACGTCAGGTTGGTCTCCCAGTCCCCGGAGTGCCAGGCGGTGTCGGAGTCGTTGACGAGCTGCCCGACACGGCCGGAGGTCTCGACCTGATAGTGCGCGGACGCCTCGCGGGTCTGCCACACGTCGTAGCACTGGTCGACGGTCAGGGTGCCAGCGTTGTGGTGCAGCACGATCTTGCTGATGCTGCGGCCCTCGCGGCCCGCGCTGTAGTGGACGCCGATGATCTTGTCGACGTCGGCGATGAGATTGTCCCAGTCTTTCACTGCGTGCCCCCTGTGAGTCGGTGTTTCAGGTCGTCGACGTCGGCGCGGAGCTCGACGTGGACACGGTCGGCGGACTGCCGCAGGTCAGAGATCTCGCCGCGCGTGCGTTCCTCCGATGACCGGACAGCCCTCATGAGGTCGTCGTAGGCGGACGTCCCGTGGTTCGGCTTGGAGTGGAAGGCTGCGTCGTCGGCTGCGGTCCGGGCTTCCACGGCGATGCCTTTGACCTCGTCAAGGTCGGTGCGCAGGGTGGAAAGCTGCTCCATCACGCCGGGCCGCCGTTCCACCCCGGGCCGCTCGTCCTGGCCGTTCCAGTCGTCGAGGAAATGCCGGATCGCCCGGCCGATCGGCCGTAGCCAGCGGAGTCCTGCCACAACGCCTCCTATCGCGATCAGCATGCCGATCACGTCGGTGACGGTGATCGCATCCCCTACCTGCGCCAGATCCATGGAGTCTCCTCATGCGATCCACGTGAAGCTCAGTCCGAGCTTCCATCCGCTGCTGATGCTGTCGGTGACGGTGCGCCCCGAGCACCATATGGTTCCGTTCGCCGTGTCGATCGATGCTCCACCATGGACGGGGTTCGCTCCCTGGCCCTTGTAGGAGCCGGTGAACTCACCCAATGCCGCGTTTGGGATGTAGGCGGAAGCCAGGGTCCCGACGAGGTTCCCGACGTTCGCCGTGAACGTCACGGCCGAGGTGGCGGTCAGGACGATGTTGAGGTGGTGCACGCCAGCCACGGCCGAGTAACGCTCCTGGGTGACCTGCCACCCCGATTGCGCTGTCAGGATGCCACTCGTGACCACTTCCGGTGTCGCGGTGATCCCGGGTGCGACCAGGTCGATACGGGTGTCGCCTGCGATAGTGACAACGCCGTCCTTGTTGGCGGCGACAGAGGCGAGGACCTCGTTGGCTTCCGTGTTGACTGAGACAAGGTTGGCCTCATCGGCGGACACGTTGACGCGCTGCAACGGCTCGGATGTTGAGGCCCGTCCGGATTCCAGCGCAATTCCGGAGATCCCGGAATCAGGTATCTGGATGCGGCCTTGGAGCTCGCTATCCGCGTTGTACCACTGGATGCCAGGGAAGCCATCCACGGTGGCGATCTGGCAGACGGTTCCTTCGTTCGGCGTCAGTAGTTCGACCTCGTCGAGATACATGTCTCTGCTGCCGGTGTAACTACCTGGAATGTAGGTGTTCACCCCAATCTGCAAGAAGTCAATCGGGGTGAATGTCGTGGCCGGGATCTCGACTTCAACTTGCTGCCAGCCGGACGGCCCAGGGTTGCCAGAACTTCCCATGAAGACGATTCGACTGCCATATATTGACGATCCGCCCACAGCGGCAGAGAACGAGTACGAGACGATTGTGTAGGCCATCTCCGTGGCCAGTAGGGTGCTGGGAACATACAGCCAGAACCGGAGGCGGATACGGCGGCCTTGGGCGATGAACGGGTAGGCCGTAGCAGCGATCCTGATAGAGGCCAACGCGTTCGTGGTGCTCTGCCCGAGTTCCAGCGAGTAGCTGCCCGCGTGTTTCTGGGCGGACGATTGGGTCGGTGCCGGTGCCCAGTTATTCCAGGCACCGATTCCCGACTCGAACCCCTCGCTGTATCCGGTGGTCCACTCGTTGAGTTGGGGAAACCGGAGAATGCCGCCTGTGAACGTGCCGCCGACTGCTGTGAGTTGGCCGTTGGGGAGGATCGCGACAGAGATCGCGCCGCCGGAGGCCCCGGCGGTAAGCCCAGATCCGGACAGCCTGAGTTGCCCAGATTCGTCGATAGCAGTGATTCCGCTGTCGTCGATCAGGACGCCGGTACCCGAATCGTAGCCCGAGGTTTTGAAGATTTGCCCGGTGAGGATGGCGGCGACAAGGCTGACAACGTCGATCTCGGCGGCAGATAGTGTGCGCACAAGAATCTTCTGCAACAACGCCTCGGACGCCACAACAGTGCCAGCCGTGACCGTGTTGTCCTTCAACCGGATCGTGCCGCCCTCACCTGCGACCATGATGTCTTCAGCGATGATCACATACGGCGACCACGAACCGGTACCGGCGGCCGTGCTGTAGCGCATGCCGATGATGTTGCCGTCCGCGTTCACGGGGAACCATACGTCCCCGGCCTTCGTGGCGCTGGGGGCATCGACCTGGACGAATACCCGCGCGTTCGCCAGCGAGGTGTTGATGTTGGTGGCGATGGTGGATGCCGCCGTGCCACCCAACGATGCCGTGTCAGACGCCGAGAGCATCCGCCAGTAGGTGCCGTCGTAGGCGAACTGGACGGCCTGATTTGCCGCCCAGTTGTAGGGAGAACCTGCAGCCAGGGCCGAGTTCGCCGGCGTGCGAATCGCCTTCGCCCCGGTGCTGTTGACGTTCAGGGTGGCGCTTGCAGCCGTGTTCGCGTTGCTGAACAACACGCTGATCGTGGCGCCGGCGAACAGGGCGAAATTGGCCAGGGTGACGACTTTCGCTGCCGTTGCTGCCGCAGTCGCGCATGTGCCGTACTGGGCGGTTGCCCTGCTTGAAGCCGCTGCGGCGGCGCTGAGGGCGTTGGTGGCATCCTGCTGGGCATCGCTAACCTGGGCTGCGACGTCGGCGGCCACCTCGATGCTGATCGGAGCCGACGCAGGAGACGTGTTCGGGGCGGGGCTGCCGTCCCGGGCGTGGGCGTCGTCGGTGGCTGTCGCGGTCACCTGGACAGTGTCGCCAGGGGTGAGGCCGGTGACGGTCAGGCTCCCAGCCTTGACCAGACGGCCCCGCTCGATGCCGTCGACCAGGATCGTGACGTGGGAGAAGTCCGGTGGGACCCCGCCGTCGATGCTGCCGTCCCACCTCGCGTAGACCATGCCGTCGCGTGAGGTGACGGTGATCCCGGTCGGGACTCCGGGCGCTGTGGTGTCGCCGACCCATTGGGCGACGCCGGAGTCCCCAGCCGCCTTCCCGATGACCGTCGCCGTCCCGTCGGCGTTCGGGATCGAGATCGACCCGGCCTTGGCGGTCTGCTGCCTGCGGGCGGTCCGCAGCGCGGCTGCGGCCGTGCGGATGGCGATGGCGCGCGGATCGGGGATCAGCCGGTAGTGGTCGGCCACAGGAGGCCTCCTGTCAGTAGATCGGATCGTCGGTGGCGTCGAAGATCAGCGACACCCGCGATGTCTGGTCGCCGGACATCTCCATCAGCCGCATCGGATACACGCCGTCGGGCAGGCTCGGGAAACCGTCGATGGCGAGCTCGAACACCTCGCCAGGCCAGAACTCGCCCGGCTGCGGCGCGTGCTCGTCGGAGCAGTCCAGCGTCCCCGACAGCTGGATCAGCGGCCGCGAGTTGGCGGCCAGAACCGCGTCGGTGTCCCGGGTCAGCAGGTCGGTGCGGTCCTGGTCGGAGTCGGCGTAGGACGCCTCACGCAGCGGCCACGGATCACGCAGACGCGCCAGGGTGAGGTCCTCCGACAGGTGCGTGATCTGTGCCGCGTCGGTGCCCGACCCGGAGCCGTAGACCCGCATCACCGGGGACGCGTGATCGATGGTCACGCTCTGGAGGTCGCCGCCGCCCGGGAAGAGCCGCAGCGAGTGCACCGCGGTCTGGCCGAGGAACACATCGGCGTCCGACCCGGCCACAAACGCGAGCCGCACGTGCTGCGAGTCGGCCATGTACGGCCTCCACTGCATGTCCGGGCCGCCGCTGGTAGCCGCGATCTTCTCCAGGATCGACTTGCCCGACAGGTTCGCCACGTTGAACGCCTCGTAGGTGCGTTCGTGGTCGCCTGCCTCGCCGCGGTAGGTCCAGTCTACCGGCAGGACACCGGCCGGTTTGGCGGCCGTGCACTGCCAGCCGACCTCGGAGGCGATTCCGCGCAGCGACAGTCCGGACAAGTAGATCTGGTCCGGGGACGTGGCGTTCGCCCCGGCGCCGTAGACGCCCTCCCGGACCATGTAGCGGTCGTCGAGGATCGTCAGCACCGAGTCGAGGTCGAAGGTCGTGTCCAGCCACGAGTCGCGGCGCGGGCCGATCATCCCCCACAGGATCGGCACCCCGGCCGTCCCATCGCCGAGATCCCGGCACAGCGTGATCGCCCGGCGACCCGACAGCGCAGACGACCTCGCCTGCGGCGTGCCACCCGGAACCGCCGTCCACGGCACCGTCAGCGACGACACCGTGTCCGCGCCGACGTTCTTGTCCCTGGTCGTCGACATGGACGAGTCGGAGACGCTCACCGACCACGAGAAGTTCGGGATGTCGATCGGGCTCGCGAGCAGGCCCGTCATCGCATCCCCGAGGTAGGGCTGCCACCTCACTGCGCCACGCCCTGATCCCACACCCGGAACACGCGTCCGATGTACTGGGTGAGCGACTGGCCCTCAACGCTCCGCGCAGAGTAGTGGAAGACGGGTGCCGAGCCCCACGAGTTCGCCGACCGGATCTGCGCCGTGTGCTGACCTGCGGCCAGCGCCGTCGTGAACTCGTGCCGCTTGGTCTGCCACACGTTATCGAGCGAAAACTCGTTCCCCGAGCCCGCGAGATCGACGCCATCCACCCGGAAGTCGACAAACCAGCCGCCACGAGCCGACTCGCCGCCGTTCGCCGAGATGCACCCGGAGAACTCGAACCGGACAAGCCGATCGGTCGGCAGATAGAAGGAGATCGGCTGCTCGATGTAGAAGTGCCATGGCGTGCCGTCGCCGGTGCCGTCCATGGTCTGCACGTCCTCGCCGAGCAGTCCGAGCGACGATCCGTAGGGGATCGCGTAGTCGTAGGAGTCCAGCGCGACCGCCGAGGTTGTCGCCGTCGCACCGGCAGGCATCCGGAACGATCGCAGCCGCAGCGCACCCGGGACCGACGACAGGCTCGGCGCCACCGGCGAAGCGGCAGCCTGTCCTTGCAGCACACCGAGGGTCACATGATTGTCGGCGTCCCCCTGCGCGATGTCGTGGGCCACCAGATACACCACGTCGATGCGCGGGTTGGACGGGTCGCCAGCCGAGGTCGCCGGGGACTGCCCGCCACCCCAGTAGGCGACCGTCTTCCCGTCGGCTACCGACCGGGAGCACACCGCCACACCAGCCGCGACCGCATACGTCAGATCCGAGCGCCCCGACACCTCAAGGCCGTCCATGATGCCGACGTTCGCGTACTGGGCAGCGATGATCTTGCGGTGCGACAGCGGGTCAAGTCCGTTGCCGTTGCTGTCGGGCTGAACGCCCATGGCCGTTGTCATCGCCTGCTCCTCACATGTAGGTGTCGTGGGTCTCGCATGTCACCCAGCCAGACCCAGCCGATTGCAGCGAGATCCCAACCGATCCGCCCGCCGGAACCACAGGGAATCCGCGCGCTGTCAGATACCGCGACACGTCCAGACCTGCCACACTGGCCGTCCGCGACCGTGCATCCAGCACCAGCGGCACCTCCCCCACCGGCTGGGAGTACGCCAGGGCACCCGACCCGACCTGGAGCAGTACGCCATCAGGGAACGGGCCGGTCACCGTCAGTACCGGATAGGCGGCCGATGTGCCGTTGTTCACCAGCGCCCCCGCATTCTGCGTCGGAGCCGCCAGACCATAACTGAGCGGATACACCAGCCCCGCAGTATCCGGGCCATACGACAAGCCCCCAGACCCGCCAGAGGCAGGCAGGAGCGTCACCCGATGCGCCAGGGTGGACAGGCGCTCAGGACGCGGGCAGACGACCGTCAGGGTGCCGGTCTGCTCGGTGCTGTCCCATGCCGCATCGGTCTGCGGACGCACGTAGCCGGTGACATAGGTGTCGCGGTCGGCATCCATAACTCGCAGCGTCACCGTCTTGTGGGTGAGCTGGGACAGCCTGGCCGACGAGGCCAGTACCGCGGCACGGTTGACTCCGCGCGCCACCCACGACAGGGTGACGGTGCGGGCCGCGTAGTGGATGTTCGACTCGTCCACATCGTGAGCACCGTCGCCGGTCTGGCGTTCGGTCGTGTTCACCCGCAGTTCAGGGGCCGACCACCAGCCCTCCAAGCCGTCCTCGTCGATCCACAGGCCGTCCGAGGAGGGGTCACGGAGCCGCCCGGCCAGCGTGACCGTCTGCCCGCCAGCGGCGAGCGTGGCCCACACGACGGGAGGATCACTCATGATGTGCCCACCATCCTCAGCTCACGCGCCGACGCCCGGAAGAGGACCGGTGCGGCCGTGTAGATGTCGTCCTCGGTGCGGATGACCGTCATCTGGTTGTTCTGGACGATCGGCCTCAGCACCGGCCCGGCGGACGTCGATGGGGCGGACGTCCACACGCGAGGAGGCGCCTGCACAGGTCCGCCGTTGCGGTACTTCGGCATCTCCCCGGTCCGGTTCATGTAGTCGAGCTGGTCGTAGCCGATCCGCTCGGCAGCAGAGGTCCGCAGCACGTACTCGCCGTTGGAGACCCGCGCGAGGATGCTGTCCGACGTGGCTGTGCCCGGACCCCAGACGGCGCCGCCACCTGCGCGCGTCGGCTGTCCGTATCCGGCCGTGGATGTCAAGCCCGCGGCGTTGTAGTAGTCCAGCCGGGCGGTGATCGATGCCGTACGCGGCCGGGCGAGATACTCCAGAGCCGAGGCCGCCGAGCTGTAGGCACCGGCGTCGATGAGCGCCTGGATCTCGGTGCGCTGGGTCGGAGGCAGCTTCTGGATCTTCTCGCGCAGGATGTCGACCTGCTGCTGGGAGTATTCGACTCCCGGGGTGGACACGCCTGTCGTGACCTGCTGCGGGATCAGCTTGTACTGGTCGGCGAGCCTCTCCGCCTCGTCGCGCGACATCCCCATCGACTCGGCCGTCTGGATGAACGAGTCCCGCGCCGACTGGGTCTGCGCGTTGATCGTGTCGGTGGACTCGCCCATCTGGATCTGCGAGTCGCGGACCGCCAAGGCCGCCGATGCGATCCCGTCGAGGGCGTCCCAGTTGGCACGCCCCTGCTCAGTACCCCGGTCGAGGGTCGCCCCGTTCGCCTCGATCGCTGCGGTGGCGTCATCGAGGGCCGCCTGGTAGCCGGACAGGTTGCCGCTCATCTTGAGCGCCTGATTGGCTGCCTCGCTCATCTGGTCGTTGAGGGTGGACAGCGCGTCGGCCTGATCCTCGGCTGAGGCGCCAGCCTCGACATGGGCCACGCCGAGGCTGGCGATGGCGTCAGCGGCGATCACGGAGACGGGCTCGATACCCCCCATCCAGTCGACGAGCTCGCGGTTTGACACCGACATAACTCCGGCCGCCTGCGCAGTGGCCTTCAGCTCGGCGGCGTAGTTCGGGAGGGCCTCGACGATCTCGGCATCCGAGTAGCCCTCGAAGGAGTCTTTGAGATTGGTGAACGCCTTCGCGGCATCATCGGCATCCAAGCCCGTGAGGGCCTGGTCGAGCTTGTCCAGCTCTTCGCGGGCCATCTCGATATTGCCCTTCATGCCCGCAAGGCCCATGATTCCGCCTTCGAGCCACTCGACGAAGCCGCCGCCGTCCTCGCGGACCATACGGAGAGCGGCCGCCATGTCGCGGGTGGCGTACGACGATCCGGACATCGTCTTGGCGAAGGAGTCGTCTAGCGCCGCCCGGTTGGCGGTAGACGCATACGAGCGGAGCTCGACCTCCATCTGGGCCACCGATAGGCGGGAGTCGTCCATGCGCTCCTGGATTTCGCCACCGATCAGCCCGATGACCGCCAGCCCGGCACTGAAGGCTGCTGCGCCCAGCGCCAGCCGCCCCAGCTTGCCCTTGAGGCCATCCGTGGAGACGCCCAGAGCTTCGAGATTGTCCCTGGCGTCGCGGACGGCCGCGACAGTCTTCATGACGCCACCAGCGGCCAGACCCAGCCCGCCGACGGCCCCCACGGTCAACAGGATTGCCTGGGCGACCGCAGGGCTCTGGCCTGCGAAGTTCACGATATCGGTGAGTCCGCCGACGAGCCCCCGCAGCGGCCCCTGCGCGCCCTCTCCGGCGGTGATCATCAGGGTTTCGAGTGAGCCCTTGAACTGCTCGATGTCGCCGGACAGGTTGTCCATGCGGGTCGCGGCGGCCTCGGAGGCGTACCCGGAGTCGTTGACCTGCGAGATCCAGTCCTCGATGCCGTCAGCGCCCTGCTCGTACAGCACGTTTGCGGCACGCACCGCGTCATTGCCGAAGATCATGGCCAGGGCGGCGTCACGCTCGGCCTGGGGGAGCCCGGACAGCTGGGTCTTGAGCTGCCCGGCAAGGTCGGTGATGCCGACGAAGTTGCCCTGGGC
The DNA here is from genome assembly GCF_011758645.1 of Brooklawnia cerclae. Lineage (NCBI taxonomy): Bacteria > Bacillati > Actinomycetota > Actinomycetes > Propionibacteriales > Propionibacteriaceae > Brooklawnia > Brooklawnia cerclae. The sequence continues at coordinate 206,151 of NZ_JAAMOZ010000003.1, forward strand.
GTCGTAGGCGGCGATCCCCAGTTCGGCCATCTTCGTCTTGGCCTGCGACGACGGGTTGGCGAGCTGGAGCAGCATCGACTTGAACGAGGTGCCCGCGTCGGAGCCGATCAGCCCGGCGCTCGCGAACGCGGCCAGGGTGCCGACCGTGTCCTCGATCGATAGCCCGAACTGCGAGGCGACCAGGCCGCCCTGGTTGAGGGCCTGGCTCATGTCGGAGACCTCGCCCTGGGCCTTCCCGGCACCGGCAGCGATCAGGTCGGCGATGTGCGGAACCTGCGACCCGGACAGCCCGAACTGGGTCATCGCGGTCGCAGCGGTCTCGGCGGAGTCGCCGACCGACTGGTTGCCGGACGCCGCGAGGTCCAGGGCGCCCTTCAGCCCGCCGCCGAGGACGTCGGTGGCCGACACGCCCGCCTTGAGGAGCGACTCGACACCGTCGGCCGCCTCGGTCGCAGAGAATGCGGTGTCGGCCCCGGCGGTGATCGCAGCGTCGCGCAGCGCCTCCAGATTGCTGGTGGCATCCGACCCGGTCGCGGCGACCTTCGACATCTGTGCATCGAAGTCTGCGGCGGACTTGGTGGCGGCCACGAACGCGCCAGCGCCGGCGGCACCGAACACGAGCAGCGCGCTGGATGCTGCATCCCACGCCTGCCGTGAGGTGACCTTCTGAGTTGATGTGAAGAGTTTCTCGGTCTGAGAACCGGCGGCGGCGATCTTCGAGATGTAGTCGGCGACGTTGGCTGCCAGGACGACCCGGACAGTCCTTGTGCCACCAGGCATGCCAGCACCTCCCGGGATCGTCTATGGAGTTATGTGGGCGGACCCTCGGCGTCGGTGTAGGTGATCCACCACCGTGCACGGTCGGGGTCGAGACCGTTCTTGCGTGCCGCCTTGTCCGCCTGCCCTTCTGGGCCCTTGCGCCACTCGGCCTGGATCTGGTCGAGGGCGTCGATGGCGGTGCAGGTGACCGTGGCCGCGTGGTAGTCGGTGACGCTGTCGGTCTTATGAACCTCCAGCGGACGCCCGCAGCGGGGACACAGCCGCTCGTTGAGGGCCAGCCAGGCGGTGACGATCGCCTTGTCCACCCAGTCCCACCGGGGATGGGACGGCTCCTCACCGGCCCATTCCCTCGGTGGGATGCCCAGTTGCAGGCAGGCGGTCAGCTCGTGGCGGGCTGCCCAGAGCTCGCCCGGCCGAAAGGGATTGCCGCCGAGGCCCGGTTGAACAAGATCAGCCCGTTGCCGATGTTGTCGAAGTCGCCGGAGCCGATGAAGCCGTCCACAGCCTCGTCCCAGCCGATGCCGAGGTCGTTGCCCTCGGCATCCTCGGCGGCCGCGTAGCAGTGGGTGCGCAGTCGCTCCTTGAGGGCTTCGAGCTTGACGGCGTCACGGAGCTGCGCGGCCGCATCCTTGGCGGCCTCGCCGGCGGCGTCCCACGCCTCCTGGTATTCACTCGGCGTGAGGCGCCGGAACCTCAGCAGCACCGAGTCGGCCAGCGCGGCGTCCTCCGCTGCTGCGAGGGCTTCCTCGGCGGCCGGGATCCTTGCCTCAAGAGCGGCGATCTCCTTGTCGTGGCCCGGGGTGGCCGCCTCGCCGAGGGACCGCCGCTGGGTGGCCTCGGACTTGCCGCGGCGGTCTTTGGCCTCCTCGACGGCGGTGTGCAGGTCCTTGAGCGCCTTCTCGGCGTCCTTGATCGCCTGCCGCAAGTCGTCGTCGAGGCAGATGGGGTAGGTGAAGCGGATGGTGGCATTGTGGGCGAGCGCGCGGGCCCGCAGGTCGGCAACAGACATGTGAGGGTCCTCCAGGTGGATCGAGGGTCCGGGCATGGTGAGGCTCGGCCTGCGGGACCCTCACGAAGCGCAGGCCGAGCCGGTATGTGGTGGTGTCAGGCGGCGGCGATGGTGCCGAACAGCTGGGTGCGCTCGACGACGCTCACCTTGAGGACGATGGCGAACTCGTCGCCGTCGCTGGTCGAGATGTCGCGCAGATCGACAGCCGCGACGATCGCACGGATCGCCACGTACTTCTGCCCGGACGCGACGGCCGCGACGCTGTCGGCGTCCGCCTGGAGACCCGGGCGGATCCAGAACACGAGTTCGGCGTCCAGTTCGAGCAGGTCGAGCACCTCGTTGGTGGCCGCCTGCGGGTCGCCGAGCATGATCGTGAGGTCGCCCATGTTGTAGGTCCGGGTGCCGGGCTTGCTGGATGCGACCTTGTCGCCGATCATCTTGCGGCTCTGGTTCGCCACGTCGGTGGTGGCGGAGAATGCGTCGGTGGCGCCCTGCACCATGACCGAGCTGTTGGCTTCGGCGATCGTCATCGCATCGATGTCGGCGACAGCGGAGGCGATGCCGATCAGCGTGTTCCCGGCGGTCAGCGACGCGGCCGGGCGGTAGTCGTAGAGATTGACGGACATTAGTTGGTCTCCTCCTGCTCGGGCGCCGTGTCCGCTTCGGGCTCGGCATCAGGCTTGGATGGGGCGTAGACGGGCGGCAGCGGACGGCCGGAGCCATCCACGGCAGGTTCGTCGACGACCGCGTAGCGGCCCTTGCTGGCCTCTACGAGGCTCGCCTTGAGGGTGACGGCGTGGCCGGTGGCGGTGTCGCGGACGCGCAGGACAGGGGTTCCGTATGCGGTGGTCTGCAGCTTCGCCTTGACGGCTTTGGTTGCGGGCATGGTTATCGGGCTCCTTGCTGGGTGATGTCGACGGTGACCGTCCACAACTCGCCGTCGGGATCCGTGGTGTCCTTGAGTGGCGAGGAGGCGAACGGCGTGTAGGTGAGGACGCCGCCGATCCGGTGGCCGTCGATGGCGGACATGAGTGCGGCAGCGATCAGGGCCGCGCCGGAGACTGTGTTCTGCACCACGACGGCCTGCCACATCGCCGAGGACTGCCGGGAGCGGCCGGACACCGCGCGGGTGCCAGGCGTGGCAGGAGTGGTCCACAGGGCGACGTAGGGGACGGTGGCGGTCGGCGGCACACCGTCGGAGTACACGGTCAGGCCGGTGACCCCGACAGCCTCGATGGCGGACTGGACTTGTGCGGTGGTGGCGGTCACAGGATGTCGCCTCCCAGCCGGGCCATGGCCTCCACGAAGCCGGGCTCGACGCGGTCGATGGTCCGCACATCGTAGGGGTTCGGCTCCGGGTGATGGCCGGTGCCGTAGGCGACATATCCCGCATACTCGACGGTCGGCCCGATCTCGGCGGTCATGCCGTCCGAGGTGGACGAGAAGTCCAGCGACACCGAGTTCTTGAGGGCGCCGGTGTCCACCGGCACCTCCTCCTTCATGACCGCCTCGGCGTCGTATCCGACCTTCCTGACCACCTGTGTTGCCGCGATCTGGGTGCGTCTCGACGTGGCGCGCAGGTCGGCGGCAAGCTTGCGGATCTCCGAGAAGTCGCTGTCTGCCATCACGACCTCGCAAGGTGGATGCGGCGGCACGTCTCCAAGCCCTGGGACTCGCCGGCGATGACCGCATAGGTGCCGACGTTGCCGGGATCGGCCGACGCGGTGACCCGCAGCCGGTACTCGGTGCGGTCGTCGATGACGACCGTCCACGGCAGCTTCCCGACGACCTGCTTGATGATGATCGCGCGGCCCGCAGAATCGGCCTGGGACGGTTGCAGGGTGCTGGCCTGCACCAGACCCGGGCCGCCGTACACCTTGGTCCAGGTCGGTGTGGCCGTTTTCCATGCGTCGAGCGTGTCGCCGTCGTGGCGCTCCAGCACCACGGTGTCGATCATCAGGGATTCCTGGAGGGTGCGGGCCTCGGCCAGCAGGGCGGCGTCCATCAGCGCCATGGCGTCTCCCAGTCGTGCCACTCGGGAAGATCGCCGTCCCATGTCACATAGCCGTCGCCCGACAGGCTTCCCGCCTTCCGCATGCCGGTGTCGACGGTGATGATGCCGACTCCGCCAGGCTTCGACGACTTCGCCCGGATCGCTGCGGCCATTCCGAAGAAGTCGGCCGCCCGCTTCCGGAAGGTGCTGCCCTCCGAGGTGAACGACAAGATCCCGTCGTGGCCCTGGGCGCGCAGGCCGAGAAGGTCGGCCAGCTCGGCGGCGAGAAGGAACGGGTCGTAGGTGGGTATCCAGCCGTCGTCGTCGGGCATGTAGCCGTTGGAGTCGCGGATCGCGGCGCGGTCTGCGACAAGGCCGGGATCGTCCCCGCCGATCATCGCGGAAATGTCGGCTCCGAGGATGGATTCGGCCTTCTCTGTTGCCTCATACAGGTCCATGGCGCGCTCCCGTCAGGGGTTGAGGGGCCGGGCGATCGGAGGGGACCGCCCGGCCCGCACGGATCACAGCGCGGTCACGGAAACCGAACCGGCGCCGGCGAAGGTGCCAGTGGCCGAGACCACCGCCGGAGCGGACAGCGTGATGGTCTTCGTGACAGTGCCGGTGACGCTCGCCGTCACCCCGGACAGTGCGTTCAGGGCGGTCTCGATGGCCTCCGCGGACGCGTTGTAGGCGATCGCCGCGGTGGTGGCCGCACCGACCGTCAGGGTGAAGGTGTCACCCGACGCCCCGCCGGAGACGACGAGATCCCAGGTGCGTGCGGCGCCATCGGCGTCCTTGAACACCACGAAGGCGTTGACGTCGAGGATCGCCCAGCCGAAGATGACCTCAGCCAGGTAGGCGACGCTGTTGCGGCGCTGGAGGTCTCCGTTGCCGAACGGGTCGCCGTACTCGATCTTCTTGACCGGGATGTTCAGCGCGTACCCGTACTTGAGGGCGCTGAAGTCTCCGGCGATCGCACGGACCTTGGTGTCGGCGACAGCATCAACCTGCCCGGACACCGTCTTCGACACGGCGGTGGTCAGCCCGTTGAACGAGTCGATCTGGTTCGAGAAGCCCAGTTCCGGGTAGTAGCGCTGGCCGTTCTTCTGGTTGACGGCCTGGCGCAGTCGGGCGACGAACTTCGGATCCATGGCGAATCCGGTGAAGTCGTACCCGGCATCGGTGACCACACCGTACCCGGCCTCGATCTCGGCGTCGATGTTGTTGATGTCGACCAGCTCGTAGCTGGGCGCGGTGTCCAGCGCCACGTCGCCCTGTTCGATCGCGGTGCCCGAGGCTGCGACGAGCTTGTGGAACACTGCCAGGTCGATCTGCCGGGCGAGAGCCTCGGACAGTTCGGTCTGGAGCAGGCCGAGTACCCCGGACGGGTTCTGCTCGATCGACTCGATGGTGAACTCCAGGCCGACCTGGGCCTTGATCGGGCGGATGACCTTCGCGCCGAGCTCAAGCTGGCTGTCGGTCTTGTTTCCGCCCTCACCGACGATCGTCGCGGCAGGGCGGGCGGTCAGGGTCGGGAAGATGTTGTCGCCGAGGATGACCGGGGACGACTGCGCGAGCCTGGGGACGATGGAAGCGGCGGTCGCCTTCTTCCAGATCTCGTCAGAGACGCGGCGGGGGAGGAGGTTGGTGCCTCCCGTGCCGCCGACGAGGGTGGTGGTAGTCAGAGTGGCCATGGCTGGTCACGTCCTTCCTGGCCTCAGTCAGAAGCCGAGAATGCGCAGCGCTTCAGCGTCTGCGTCGGTGGATTGCGTGGTTCCGCCTGCGGTGACATCCCGCCATCCGGCGCCGGGTGCCTGTGCGGGCCCCGAGGCGTACTGGGGATGGGCGGCAACTGCCTTCTTGATCGCCTCGGACAGCGCCTGAATGTCGTCCGGGTCGATCTGGCCGACCGAACGGAGGAACGAGGCGGAGTCTGTGAGCGCATCGGGATTGGCACCGTTGGCGGCGGCGAGACGCAGCACTGCCGACTCGCGCCGTGCGGCGGAGGCCTGCTGCTGTGATGTGGCCAGCTGTGCAGCCAGCTCCTTGGGATCTGCGGGGGCCTGCTCGATTCCGAGAGCCTGGCCGATCGCGGTCTTGAACGCCCCGAACTCGTCCTTGAGGGACTTGAGATCGTTGAAGTTCTGGCGGCTCCGGCTCTCCCACTTGCGAGCCTCACCCTTCCAGTCGGTGCCGTCGTCTGGCTGGCGTGTGCCGTTGTCAGACGGCGTGTCGCCGTTGGCTGGGGGGGTGGTGGTCTGGGCCGCTTGGGCCTGTTGCCCGGCGTCGTTGGCAACAGGGGCCAGAGGGGTTGGTTCAATCGCGGATTCGGACATGAGTTTCGTCTCCTGTGCAGGGGATTGGGTTGACCCGCTGGCGCCGTGCGGCGGCATGCGGGAGACTGGTGGTTATGTGCGCACACGACGAGACCCCGACGGCTGGCGAGTCATCGGGGCCTGTGCTGTGTACGGACGGCCTGGACCACGTGTGGACCGGGCTGGAGATTGTGGCGGCCGGGAAGGGGCTGGCGTTCCTTCACACGTGCAAGCTGTGCGGGGCGCAGTGGTACGAGCCGTCGATCAGGGATTCGGGGTATCTGGATCGGGTGCGGGGCGCTGAGAGGCGCAGGCCCGACTAGACCTCGCGCATCCCGTCGAGCATCGGCAGGATGCTGGTGAACAGCACGCGCTCTGCGGTGCCCTTGGTGCGGTCGACGAGGATCGTCGTTGCACCCATGACGGACCGGTCAGGATCGGTGTTCACGAACACCACGTGCGTGCCCGACTCGTATTCGGCCGTGAGCCTCCACGATGGCGGGTCGGTGCCTGGGACAGCCGTACGCGCCACCTCGTATGCCTGGTCGAGCGAGATGGTCATGATGCCATCCATTCTTTCACCGTTCCGTGGAATTGCGCATTGTCTGTGCGAATCGCTTGCACCGTTCCAGATCTCACATGGTCGAGGTAGTGTGCCACATCATCCTGGCCGTTCTGCGGATCTGACAGGACGATCTTTCCGCCACGCTTCTCCCATGACCAGACGTGCCCCCACCCGTTGCCTCTCTTCCACATTGCTTGGATCGAACCGCGGGCGCCGTCTGGGATCGAGGCGTCGGAGGCCATCGCGGCCAGACCATTCTTGCCGGTTCCGGGAAGCTTCCAGATCTGCGGCTTCCCGCCACCGGCCAACTCCCATGCGTCCGCTATGGCACCGGCCGGTCGTCCGGTGAAATTTGGCGCGGCTGTCACCTCGAAACCCCGGAGCCGATGCTCGAAAGCGACGACACAGTTTGTGCAGTTGGCCTGGTAGCCGTTCTTGCTGTTCATCAGCGGGTTTGTGCGTGCCAGCGACTCCAGTTTGGTCTCGGAGGTTTTCTGGCGTGGAAGGCTGTACGGATTCGGGTGGACCGCCGGCGCTTTGGCCGCCTGATACGAGTCCCTCCACCCCGGGTTCTGGCGCTTCTGCGACCATGCTGACGACGGCCATGAGCCGCTGCGCCACGCATCGGCGCCCTGCTTGCCCAGGATGTGCTCCTGCACCTCAGCGGACTGCTTGGCGAGCCACGCCTCGCCGTCACCGGGGGCAAGACGCGGACGCGGCTCGCTCATCCCAGCCAGGCGGGGGTCGATGTCGCCCCAGTCCTTCGTCTCCGGGACGCGGGCGCACCGGCCGTTCGGGTGATCCTGCGGCCCAGGCTCGTCGAGATCGTGCAGGGTGCCGTGCTGAGCGAGGCAGGAGCGGCACGTGCGCGGTCCGAGTGTCGCGTGCCAGCGCCAGCCGACCAGCATGTCGGAGTTGGCGAGTTCGAAGGCCTGGGCAGCGTTACGGTAGGCGTCGAGCTGCTCGGTGCGGGCGATCGTCATGGCGCGCACCAGGCCGCCGTTGAAGACTCCTCCGACCGCGGCAACCATGCGGCGTGCCGTGTCGCGCGGGTTCACGCCGGTTGCCAGTCCGCGGGCGAGCTCGCGGCGCATCGCCTCGGCGGCTTCCTCCTGGAGGAAGTAGCCGCGTGCGGTGATCTGCTCGGTGCTGCGGCGCACTATCGCATCGATCTGCCCGGGGTCGACGCGGTTGAGGTTGATGCCCATCCCCGAGGCGCCGTCGGGTAGCTGGGTGGAGATCAGCTCCTCAGCGTCACCGATCGCCTGCTGGATCAGCCGTTCGGCCTGAGGGGTGATCGCCGCCCCCAGTGTGGCCACCGCCTGCCGCATGGCCGAGGCGGCGACCCTGAGTGCCTGTGACTGCTTGCGGCGGCGCACCAGGCGGGAGACCATGCCGTTGCCGGACGCGATGTCGGCGGTCACCTCGTCGAGTTCGGCGGACAACTGGTCCCACAGCCGGGCCCATGCCGCGATCAGCTCCTGATCGCCGGCGGCCAGCGCCTGGTCGACGAGACTGCGCTGCTGCGACAGTGCGCGCAGGGTGTCGCGGTTGACCGCCATGGCTCACCCCCGCACCGGTACCGTCACATGCCATGAGCGACGAGGATCGGCGACCAGTGACCATCGACGATGTCCGCGGCCGTGCCACCATCCGGGTGTGGCCCGAGGCTGCCGAACTGCTGGGGATCAGCAAGGACGCCGCCTACCGGGCCGCTGCGGCCGGGCAGATACCCACGCTGAGGCTCGGGCGGCGCCTGCTCGTCCCGGTGCCGAAGCTGCTGGAGATGCTCGGCTACCCCGTGTAGGAAGCGCCAGCCGCACCCTGGCCGTCGAGGAACGCCTGGGCCATCGCGGTCGCGCTGCTCGCAGCCTCGGCGCGCACCCGGTCAGCGAGGCTCACGCCGCCCTCGTCGGTGGCTGCCGGATCGTAGCCTGCCGTCCGCAGCCAGATCTCGGGCGGCATGCCCAGGTCCTTCTCGGCCTGCGCCTGTGTCAGTTGCTCGCTCGCGTCGTGCGGGGTTGGGTCGTCCCAGATCGGCCGCATTCCGGGGTGCCCGAGCAACTCCATCTGGCCGCGCCAGCATGGTGTCGCGTCGGCCTCGAATGTGCGGACCGCAGACGTGCGGGACTCGTTGATGATACGCAGCGCCACACCTGAGGGCACGTCGCCACGGTTCTTGGAGAACACGTAGGGCGGGATACCTGTTGCCAGGCAGATGTCCTGCTGGGCGGCAGCCCGCAACGCGAGGAGCTTGTCCGAATCCGGCCCCGGGAACTCGCCGGCGGTCTTCGCGACCAGCGCCAGGATCGACTCCTTGGTCGGATCGAACTCTGCGCTCATCTCCCCGTTGAGGCCGACGCTGTCGGCCAGGGCGTACCGGATCGGCAACGCGATGCGCTCAGAGGCGACGATCGTGGAGGCCACGTAGTAGTTGAGTTCGTCCTGGGTCTGGATCACGCGTTCGAGGATCGAGCGGCCCCGCTTGTCCGGATCGTCGGAGTCGCGCTTCCACCACACCACAGGAACAACCCCGAAGCCGTGGGTCAGCACCGGGCCGCCGTCGTCGCCGTCGTACGGCATCCAGCCGATCGCGACCTTCGGGATGTCGCGCAGCTTGGCGCCGTCCTTCTCGACCACCGGAAGCCGTGAGATGTAGCGTTCGCAGCGGTCGGCGTAATAGATGTTCACCCGGGCATGCCGGGTGGTGCTGTCGACCCACACGCGGGCGGCCCGGTCGAGGACCTCCTGGTTGTCGGGGTCGACGTGCGGGACGATCGCGTTCGCAGGCTGGCGTGCGGCGCGCAGCTTGCCGTTGGGGAGCTGCCAGGTGATCGTGAAGGCGTCACCGTCACGCCACGCACCACGATGCACCATGCCAGCGAGGCGTTCGATGGCATTCGCCTCTGCCTCGTCGATGCCGTCCTGCGAGGTCCACGAGTCGATGGAGATGCGGTCGGTGAACGCCGACACGGTCGCCGGCATCAGGTTCATGCGGGCGCGTTCGGTGATCCACCGGTAGCGTTGCCTGAACTTCCAGGAGGCGAACGGGAAGGCGTGCCTGCCCTCGTAGTAGCGCGTGAACAGGTCGTAGTGAGGCTGCTGGGAGATCCAGGACTCGATGATGGCAGGCAGGTCATCGCGGGACATGCGTCCTCCTGTCATCCGATGTGGAACCTCTGGAATGCCGCGGTGGCACCGTTCAGGCAGTTGAGTGCTTGGGTGAGGGCGTCGACGACGTCGTCGTGTGAGGCGTTCGGGAATCCGGCCAGTTCCTCGACCGCGTCGTCCGCCCAACTGGCGACCGAGTTGGCCGGCAGGTGCACGTTGCCTGCTGCGCACAAGGGGGTGACGGCGTTCGCCCTGGCCACCTTCGATTCGTGCGGGGTGACCGGGATGATGCCGGGCAGCTTCTTGTTCAGCGAGTCGATGACCGCCGGGCCGTTCGCCTTGTCCTCGATCAGCTTGGCGGTGGCCTGTGGCCAGCGGCGCGACATGTCCACGATCTGCTCGATCGTCTCGGTGAACGACCACCGGCCGCGCACCTGGTCGAGGAGCCAGAAGTCGGCACCTTGGCGCATCCACACCTGCCCGACGACGAAGTCCGAGCTGTCGGTTCCCTTGAAGGTGAGATCCCAGGACTGGATGAATGTGCCGGTCAGTTGCGGGACGCGCGTCCAGCGCTTCCACCAGTCGCGTTTGAAGATCCCGCCCTCGGCGGGAGAGGGATGGCCTTGGTACATCGCGTTCCACACGCGCGGGCCGACGGTGCGCTTCCTGCTCTCCCACTGCTCGCGGGTGCGGGGCGTGCCGTCCCTGTTGCGCCGGGCGGAGATCATGTACTCGCCCGCCTGGCGTCCGAGCGGGTCGGTGGCCGGGTCCTCGCACTGGGCGGGGATGTTGACGATGCGCCAGCCCGCGTGCGTGTCGCGCTCGACCAGGCGGCCGATGAGGTCGTCCTCATGCCAGCGGGTCATGATGACGACGACGGGTGCGCCGGGTGCGAGGCGGGCGGACAGCGACTCGGTCCACCAGTCCCAGCAGTCGTCGCGGGCCAGCTCCGAGTCGGCCTCGGTGCGGTTCACCGGATCGTCGATGACGATCATGTCGGCTGGCCGACCGTCGACACCGGCGCCGCGTCCGACAGACAGGACGCCGCCGCGATGGCCCTCCAGCTCCCACTCGTGCTTGGAGCCGTTGTCGCGGGAGATCGCGAGTCCGAGTTGAGGCACCGAGCTGATAGCACGGCGGATCATCAGGCCGTTGCGGTTGGCGAGGCTCTGGTTGTAGGCGCCGGCGACGACGCGGGTGTCGGGGTTGCGCTCCAGTGCGCGGATGACGAAGTCGCGGACGACGCGAGTTGTCTTGCCTTCCTGCGGCGGCATCGAGATCCCGAGCCGCCCGTCAGGTGTGGCGAGCAGCCGATCCAGCTCGGCGTCGATGAGGTCGAGTGCCGGAGTCTGCACGGTGCGGGGGTCGATGAGCGTGGCGATCTGACCGGGGGTGAGGGCGTCGGCGTGCTGGGCCGCGTCGAGCATGCCGAGCATGGCGTCGGCGGTGGCCGAGGGGATCGACACGGGTCACCTCCCGGCTGGTGCTCCTCCCGCTGTCGCATGTGTGGCTGACCGGCGCAGGAGGCCGTTGGCGGGGGCGAAAGGACGGGCGTGAAACCCCCTGGGCAGCCTTCGGGCATTTGTTCGGTTGGTGCCTTGCCCGCGCCCGTTGACGCCGGTCAGCCAAGCTCTAGTCCCAGTCCCTCGATGCCTCGCACATCGGGCACCGCCAGGGCCTGCCGACCATGGGACAGCCGCATCGTGGGCAATCGGGCACGGGTTCGCGGTTGGTGGGGATCACGCAGTCGGGTGTCACGTGCTCCTCGAAGGTCGCGAGGTGTGCGAGCAGTGCGTCGAGGGTGACGAAGCGCACCGCACGTCAGTCGTCCGGGTCGTCGTATGCCCAGTCGGACGCGATGATGTCGTGGTACGCCTCGACCAGCCCGCGCACGGCGAACCGGTTTCCGTCACTGACGGCGAACACCAAGTTGTTGCCGTGGTCGATGTCGTCGAAGTCGGTGTTGTCGGCGAGGACGACGTAGGCGCCGACGATGGCCCGCTCGCCGTTCTCGTCGGCGATGTGGGCCTCGATGGCGTCGTGCAGCGCCTGCTTGGTCTCAGCGCTCACGTGGCCTCCTGAAGTCGAGCCCCGCCCGGGGATTCTGCACTCGCGCCGACCCCGATGCGGCGCGTGATCGACCCGGGCGGGACGTGTGTGGGGTTAGCTGGTGACGCCGTCGCCGCAGGTGACGACGCCGACCGCTCGCCGGATGGACTCCTCGACGTGGCGGGCGTCGACGTTCACGTGGGCGACGTTGACGACCGGCTGAGGTTCGCTCACCCCGAACGCCTGCCGCTTGGCTCGGCGTAGCGCTTCGATGAGCGCGTCCACCTGGTCGGCGCTGGTCGCCTGCCACATGGCCATGGCGGGCACGGTCTGGACGGTCTCGGTCTCGTCGATCCTGACGGTGACGAGCTGGCCGTCCTTGGCCCATCCGACCTCGACGGACTGGCCGTTGTCGTACTGGCGTTCCTTCGGCATCACGCGCTCCCTGTCTGCCCATCGCGGGCGGGTTGGCTTGGGGTGGTCGATCGGTTCCGCGCCGATCACCGCGTCCGGCCTGCACCGTCGGCTGTGCGTACCGGCTCGTTGCTGCCGCGAGGGATCAGCTCGCTCCGACGTGGGTGGACCGCCCGCGAGTCGAACGCGGATGACGCCAGCCTCTCGGCCAGCCGAATGCCCATGCGGCCCGTGTGCCGCAGCCTCCCGGCACTGCTCGCCGTGGCCAGCGGTGAGTCAGTGCCGGGGTGCTGCGCGCTATGACGCCCGATCCACGCTTGACGTGGCGGCGTGTTTGTGCCCGGCGCGATCGTCGCCAGGCCGCTATTGTGGGTAGCTTTTGCCTCCGCCGCTGAACCTCGTTTGCCCCAAGGGCGGCGGGGGGCATGAGAAAAGCCGGTCCCGTGGGTTCCACAGTTCCGGCTAGACGCCGATAGCGTAGCACACCCTGGTGCGACAGGCGTGTCAAGCACCCTCGCGTGTCGCGGCGAGGTAGTCGGCCACGGCGTAGATGGCGACCGTCCGGCCCTCGACCTCGACGCGTCCGGACGGCACGAGCCCGGCGCGGTCGATGCGCTTGCGGACGGTCTTGGGCTTGGCGCCTGTGACCGCCGCGATCTCGCTGATGGTCAGCACCTTGTCGGCTGCCCATGCGGTGATGCGCCCGGCGCGGTCGGCCTCCAGCTGCTCGGTGTCGTACCACGCGTCGCACGAGCATCGCCAGTAGCGCAGGCCGTGAGGGATGAGCACCGGTGAGCCGCACTCGGCGCACGGTCCCCAGTCGGTGCGCTCGGCGGCGTTGTCGATCAGGCGGATGGCCCGGTCGTGGACGCCGACGATGTCGTGGACGATGTCGGGTCCGGCGGGGCTGAGGGGCACCGAGGCGGCGGTGGCGAGCAGCCAGCGGGACATGCCGACGGTGGACGGGTCGCCGTCGTAGGTTTTCCCGATGGGGTCCAGGAGGGCCAAAATGGCCCCTGTGAGGCTCGCATGGAGCTGGGCTAGTACTTGTGCCGCCCTGGGGTTGTCGGGCCGTCCTGAGGCCAGAATTGAGGCTGTGCGGCGACGTATGGCCTCGGCGGCCGGTACGTCCTGCGCGTCGGCGGGCCAGCGCCACCAGTGCGGCTCGGCGTCCAGCAGGTGCGGGGAGTCTCTCCGCACGGTGCGCGGCGGGGCCGCGATCGTCACCCTCGCGCGTCTCTGGGCCGCGACCTCCAGGTCCTCGACCAGCGCGGGCACGTCACCCAGGCAGCGCTCCAGGTCGTCGGCGCACCTGGGGCAGCAGAACGCGTCCCCGGCGAAACGTCCGCACGCACACACCGTCCCCGAGTCCAGGACAGGCACGTCGGCCCGCCCGAAGTAGTGCAGGTCCTGGTAGTCCCACGGCTCACGCCTGCGGTCGCTCACCCCTGCCTCCCGTCCTCGATGGCCATCCGCACGATCGTCTGCTCGTCGGCATCCGGGTGCAGCCGCGCCAGCCGGGCCACGCGCAGGCTGTGCGGGATCAGCCACGCCGCCTGCATTGTCGCGATCTGCACCATGGCCTCGTCGACCCCGGCACGGATCGCGGCGGCAGCGTAGGCGGCCAGCTGGTCCTGCGCCTTGTGGAGCATCGCCACGAACACGTGCGGGCCGGTCTTGCTCGTCGTCGTATCCACCGGACCCATCGGCCCGGACCCCCTGTCGGTCTGCGCGACCAGCAGGCCCGCGCGCTCGTCGTCGTCGAGCAGGGACACCCGCTGGTCCCAGTAGGCGACCTCCGCCGCCTTCGTCTGCACCAGCTCCAGCAGCGCCTCAGGAGCCGTCACATCCAGGCGGCCACCGAACGCCGTCACGTCACGCTCGGCCTGGGCGAGGAGTACACGCTGCCTCGCCTTCGCCATGACCGCCGGAGCGGCACCGCCGTGGATGCGGCACACCGTCGCACCCGGAATCGCATGATTCTTACACCGTTCCCCGGACTGCTTGCTCGTTGCTGCGCACTGGCTCATCGCCCCAACCTCCCGCTCTGGCTACCCTGTTTGCCGGTCATCATCCATGAGGTTTCCATCGCCTCGGCACGTCTCATGAGGGCTGGCCCTCCTGCTCGTCGTCGCCGGCTTCCCCGCGCGTCTCCCACGGGTTCGCCGGTGTGTCGATCGCCGCGACCCAGCCGCGCTGGAGCAGGGTGAGGGCCCCGCGTCTGCCTGCCCGGTTCTTCTCGACGAGCAGGTCGAGGCGTGACGGGTCGTCGCGCGGGTCGGGGTGGTGCATGAGCATCACGACGTCGGCGTCCTGCTCGATCGCCCCGGACTCGCGCAGATCGCTCATGGTTGGCTTCTTGTCGGACCGTGAGACCAGCGCCCGGTTGAGCTGCGACAGGGCGACGACCGGGACGGCGAGGTCCTTTGCGGTCAGCTTGAGGATGCGGCTCATCTCGGCGACCTCCTGCTCGCGAGATCGCGATGACGCCCGGCCTCCGAGCGGTGTGAGGAGCTGGAGGTAGTCGACGACGAGCAGGCCGAGCCCTCCGCGGCGTTGGAGGTCGCGGGCGGTGGCCTTGATGGTCGTGACGGTCTGGGCGGGGCTGTCGTCGATGTGGATGCGATCGGCGTAGGTGAGCATGCGTGCGACTCCGGTGTTGATCTGGCGCCAGTCGGTCTCGGACTGGTGCGTGCCGCTGATGGTGGCGAGGTTGACCCCCGAGGCGTGGGCGAGCATCCGGGTGCGGATCTCGTCGGCGGTCATCTCGACGGTCGACAGGAGGACGCGTTCCCCGTGCCTGGCTGCGTGTTCGGCGAGGTTCTGGCCGATGAGGCTCTTGCCCTCGGCCGGTCTGCCTCCGACGATGTAGAGCCGTCCGGGCCTCAGGCCGCCGATGAGGTCGTTGAGCTTGGCCCACGGGGTGGGGATCCCGGCTGCCTGTGGTGCGCCGATGGCGTCGACGAGCGCTTCGAGTCCGTCGGCGGCGGTCGCGGTGGTGTGCCGGACTGCCGGGTCGATCCGGTCGAGGGTGCGCTGGGCTTCGTCGACGAGCTCGGAGGGCCCGAGGCTTCCCTGGAGTGCCATCTGCTGGATGCGGGTGGCGGCGTCGGCGGTGCGGCGCCTGACGGCCTTCTCGTGGACGATCTCGGCCCATGCGGGGGCGTTGGCGACCACGGTGACCGCCGAGACGCAGTCGGCCAGTCCGGTGGAGCCTCCGAGCGCGGCGAGTGTGTCGGCTGGCAGGACGTCGGCGACGGTGATCGGGTCGATGACCTGGCCGGTCTCGTGGCGTGCGACCAGGACGCGCCAGGTCTGCTCGTGTGCGGGCTGGTACAGGTCGTCGGGGGTGATGATCCCGGTCAGCTCGTCGATGACGCGCGGGTCGATCATGGCGGCGCCGAGGATGGCCTTCTCGGCGTCTGGGTCGTAGGGGGCTGGCCGGTCGAGGGCGGCCGGGACGGTCATTGGTCATCGCCTCCTGGCTGGTAATGCGGGGGCGGGGTGGACGGGATGACCCAGCCGGGGCCCTCGGGGTCGGTCCACCCGCCGTACTCGGGGTGCTGGGGGTCGAGTGGCCAGCCGTTGAGGTGCTGGTCGCGCCAGTCCGCTTCGGTGAGTTCGACGAGGTTGAGGTGGTGCTTTGGTGAGGTGCGCACCGGCGTAGGGTCGGCCCCTTCCGAGGGGCCGATCCCGTAGCCGCCCCCGTCCCTTTCCCTCCCCTGTCCCTTATCGGGACGGGTCGGGACGGGACGGGTCGGGACGGGGTACTGTGACTCACGCGTGATGTCACGCGTGACGTCACGGTGGTTGTCACGCGTGACATCGGCGCGGATTGCCGAGCATCTGTCGCACATTGAGTGATCACCGGCGGCATGCCTTGACTTGCGTTCGCGCGATCTTCTCTGCCGTTCGCGGGCGCTCTCGCGGTCGCGCTCAATCTCGTCTGACGTGGGCTGATAGTCGTCCCAGTCGTGGAACTGGTAGCCGGGTTCGCCGTCTCGCTCGGTCTCGTTCCATAGGCCGACGGCGACGAGTTTGCGGGCGGCGGTTGTTCCCGTCTTCCCCCACCCGGACACCCACCATGAAGGTATGAATCCGTCCGTCTTGTAGGCGCTCGAAAAACTCCCCGCCGTCGCCCATACGCCTACCGCTGCGGCGCCCGCGCGGCGTACTTTCGGGTGGTCATGCAGGCTGTCATCTATCTTGAACCATGCCATAGATCGCTCCTTTCACCCGTTTCGCCCCTGCCTCCACGCCCGTCTGACCCGCCGCCAGTACCTGCGTTTGACCGCCCGCACCGTCCCTCTGCGCATTCGTGTGACCCGCCGTGCCCGGGTCAGCGCGGCATATTCGTCGCCGCCTTTGAGTGGCACGTGATCGGCTCTCACGACTCCTCCTTCTCGTCTTGCTCGCACGCCCAGACCCGCCCGGCAGCCCTGTCGAGCCGCTCGGCGAGCCGGGCCATGCGTTGATTGCCCGTGACGCGCGCCCGCTCGCCGAGGACCACGGCGGCCACCGTGAGGTCGGCTGCGGTGATGGACAGCAGCACGGGGTGCGGGGCTCGGGTGGCGGTCATAGCCACCTCACTCCGACTGCGTCCCAGACGGGCCAGTGGTTGTGGCGGATCTGCCACCAGACACGCCACATACGGCGGCTGATCTGGGCCTCGGTGACCCGATCGGCGCGGCGGGTCGAGGGGGCGTGGCGGCCGGTGCGGTGCACGGGCAAGACGGGCCAGCCGATGATGTCGAGATCCATGGCAAGTTCCAGCCCGTACATGTCCGGGTAGGTGGCTCTGCTCATAGTCCTGCCCTTGCTGCTCATTACCCAGCATCCATCCCGATGAGTGGCACCTGTCCGGCCGCCTCGGGCTCCCAGTCCCAGATCTCCACGGGCGTGTAGTGCTCGCCGGCGTAGGCGATCTCGCTTTTCGTCGATTCCCCGATGTACCCACCTGGTGCGACCACGACGACGCGATCGGCCATGTCGATCTTGCGCTTGTGCAGATCGTCGAGGCGCTGCTTGTCGGCGTCGGTGATCGGATCTCCGTCGTGGCCGAATACGCCGCAGCCGAGCACGATGGCGCCATGCAGTGTGAGTATCCGGTTGACCTCGTCCTGCTCCGTGTGGAACCGGGTTGATCCACAGACACAGACGATCTCGGGGGCGGACCTGGATGGCAGCGGCATGACACATAGTGGGAGGGGCAGGCGATCCCACGGAAACGGGTGCCCGACCCCGAAGACGACGCCAGCTCCGCTGGAGTGGCGACAGGCGACAGTGCCATCAGCGGAGTACACGATGGTCCCAGCAGGCAGTGCATCCCGCTCTTTCTCGGTAGTGATTATCCTAGCCATCGCCATCTTTCTCCTTCTCTGCTGTGTCGATAGATACGCCGAGGGGTATGAGCGGCACCTGTCCGGCTGCCTCGGTCGCCGCGAGCCGGGTCGCTCTGGCTGTCTCGGCGTGATGCTCGCGGTCGTAGTGCAGATGGCACCCCTGGCACATGGCGCGCAGGTTGTCGTCGTCGCAGTGCTCCGGCGCGTGGTCGAGGTGAGCAACCGTCAGGACGACGCGAGACCCCGTCCCGAAGGCGGCCTGACCGTTGCGATTGCGGCATCGGCCGTCGGCATCCAGATGGTCACCGGAACGCCCACACTCTCCCGTGCACTCACACCTCAACTCGGCCCGCTCGACGCGGATGCGATGGCTGATCGCCTTCCAGTCGCCCGGATAGCGGCCGAGATTCTCCGGGCGGATAGGGCTCACGTGTCGGCCCCTCTCATGACCCCGACGGTGCGGGCGTATCTGGCCGCCGACAGCAGCGCTGCGGCGTAGTCGCGGATGTGGCTGGGGCTCATCGCGACCATGTCGCTGTCGTCGATCACCAGCTGTGAGCAGGTGAGGAAGACGAATCCTGGCTCCTCGTCGATGGTGACGACCTTGCCCATCGCGCCGTCGTACCAGCAGCGCCGATGCTCGTCGCCGACCTCGCCGAAGCCCTTGACGGTGTAGGTCTCGATCGGCCTGCAGGCGTCGAGGGGGCCGAGCATGTCGGCGATCTCCTCGACCTGGACGCGCAGTTCGCGGACGGAGTCCGCCCATGGCTGGCTGTCCGCGCTTTTGCGCCTACATGTCGATTTGGTCATGACGTCCTCTCTCGGTGCTTGCTGGCCGAGTGCTGCGGGACCACACGGTCGGCCTCCGTCTTGCCCGGGCAGGCCGTCCAGTTGTGCTCCCGGGGGCATCCGTCGTTGAGGCGCGGCAGCCACGCACCGCAGCGGGCGCATGGGGCGTGGCCGTTGCGGGCGCACACCTCTTCCCACTCGCCCGTGAATGGATGGCGCCGTACGAATGGGGCATTGTTTGTGCCGGGAACTTTCTTGCCGCACCACACGCACGCCCACCACGCCCACTTTCGGTCCTGCCCGTACGGGCCACCCCAGCCGCGGTCCGGGCTGACCATGCGGTAGACGGTCTTGCCGCGCACCACGGCGCGGGCTCTCACAATCCCGCCCTCCATTGCTCTCCGCGCCACCAGTTGTCGTCGGCTTTCCCGAGCTGGTGGATGGTGTCCGCCAGCTCGGGGTGACCGTTGTGGCGGAGTCTCGCTTCCAGGGATTCCCAGTGCCGGTATCCGGTGGCCTGCGTGATGCGGGTGATCGGCTCGCCGCAGTCGAGGAGGAACTCGACGTCCTCGAGGAGGGCGGCGATCGGGTGCCGCTTCGGTTCGTCGTGTCGGTGCCCGGTCCGGCGCAGGCGCAGGTAGTGCTTGTTGCACACGCCGCGCCTTTCGGCGCGTTCATTGCAGGCGTGGAACGAGCACGTTTTCTCTGCTGTTGTGGTGGTCATTCGTCCTCCAGGTGGTCTCGGTTCCCGGCGATAAGTGCCACGAACTCGCCGAGGGTGGTCGTCACCCACTGGTCTTCTGGTCGGCCTTTCCCGTGACGTTTATGGACGATCAGCGCGACATCCCCGTCGTCGTTTCCGCGCTCTGTCTGGGCTTCTGTCATCCACTCGGCGAGCGCCTGCCGGGTGGTGTCCTTGCATTCGATGGTGAGCTTTTGTCCAAGGTGGCGGACCCCGGCTATGTCGCCTTTGTCTTTCGCCCCGGACTTGATCTTCCGGTCGATCCGGTCATCGGAAAGGGCCGCTGCCAGATAGTCGGCAACGGCCCTCTCGAATCGGGTTCCAGCAGATTTCGCGCTGGTTCTTGAGCGTGTCATGCGGCTACTGCTTCCTCTCGTCTTTCGTGCCATTCGGCGTGGCAGTTCCCGGCGGCGTCGATGTATCTCGGTAGCTCGATCTGGTACCAGATCGCGTCGGCGAGGAGGGGCTCACCGATCTGGTGGAGCCGTTGGCGCAGGCAGAGCCACGACCGGTAGCCGAGACGGTGGGCGATGGATTCGGCGGTGTCGGTCCCGGCGAGCCATGCGGCGTCCTCGGTAAGGGTGCTCGCTGTGGGGCTCTGGGCGCGGACCTTTCCCCAGTGGACGATGCACCAGCCGTGGCGGTAGCGGGCTCGTCCGCAGCCCTTGACGACGCAGTCCGGGGAGGTGCGTCTGGTGCTCCAGCTGACCCTCATCTTGCGCCGCCGATCTCATCAGGGGTGTGCCTGACGATGTCGGGGTAGTAGTGAGCTTCCCAGTCGGCGCGCTGTTTGTGGGCGTTGCTGATTCCGCCGATCGGGGAGACGCGCAGCCACCGGCGGTCGAGCTTCCCGCCGTAACTCATGGCGTAAGCGGGGTGGATGGGCAGATCGTGTCGGTGGAGATAGGCGTACACGTCGATCGCTGTCCAGCGGGCGATTGGGCGGCAGGCATTCGGCCCAGCCTCGCCCCACTGCCCGACGACGATGCGGCGCATGCGTGACTCCTCGGCACGGATGCCGGTGATGTGGCGGGAGCCGTGGTGTCGTTCCGCTTCGGCGAACTGTGATCCGACGTGCGAGCCTTTGCGCTGGAGGCGGTCTATGTCTGCGTTGTCCCACCAGCGCAGGCCGCCGTCGACGAAGTACTCGTGGTAGTCGACGAGGTGGCCGTAGCGTTCCAGGAACGCGTCTCTGACCAGCAGGCACTCTGGGGACTCCCATATGCGCATCCGGACGTAGACCAGCGGCAGGACGACGCCGCTGGTGGCAACCAGGTGGGCGACGCAGGTGGAGTCCTTTCCCCACGACGTGGACGCATAGCATACTCCTGCCCCAGCGAACTCATTGATCACGCGGTGGGCCCTGGCCTCCTTGGCTGGCCAATCTGCCCGTTTGGCGAACGCCGTGTCGTAGCGCTCCAGGTTGGCCCATGCGCGCTTGTCCTGCGGGCTGAGCCGTGGCGAGTCGATCAGTCCCACAGTCCCTCCTCGGTGCTGCCTGGCGTCTCCTGGCCGCGTGTGAGTGGTATGCCGCGGTGCCAGGAGCCGCGGTGGTCGTGGACGGCGTGGCCGCCACGCTCCATGTCGAGGAGCGTGGCGGCCACGGTGGCGACGGGGATGCCGAGTTCGGCGGCGATGACTGGCGGCACGGTGGTGCGCCGCCGGTCTCGTCTGGCCGGGAGCCAGTCCCAGATGGCCTGGGCCGTGGTCATGCCGCCGACCATGCTGAGCAGGGCGCCCATGTGGTGCGGTGCCAGTACGGTGGCCGGACGGGGGTCATCTCCCCGCCGGGGGCCGGGAGCGGCCGGTCTCGCCAGCCATCCGGCTCGTGGGACGGCTCGACCACCCACCGGGCGACGTGCCCGAATCCGTTGCGCCAGCGTGCCGACACGCTGGTCGTCGCTGCGAGGAGCCGGCACAACTCATCGGGGTCGGTGACCAGGGCGTTCCAGCGCATTGCCGACACGATCCGGGCCGACAGGGTGGTGTTGCGGGCCTTGGTGGGCCCGAGTCCGGCGTGATGCTTGGGCAGCACGGTGAACAGGGCCATCGCCTCGGTGGCAGGCTTGCGGCGGACCTCGACAGCGGTCCACTTGAGGATGCGCTCGTGCGCCTTGGAGCAGCACCATCCCCATGTCCCATCGATCTCCCACCGCTGGAACGGCATGGGGATCGGGAACACGAAGTCGTCGCGGATCGGCGGGAGGACGCGCCCTTGCTGGGTGGCCAGGGCTGCCCATGTGAACGACAGCGGGCCGTCGAGGATGACGCCGCGCTCCAGGGCCACCACCGCGCTCGTGAGGAACGCGGTGATGGCCATCGGCTGGGCCTCGCTCATTTCGTGAGGTCCTCGACCAGCTGGAGGATGTCGTCACGCCGGTCGGCGATGTGGGCGGTCCACGCCGCCAGGTCGGCGCTGGTATCGGGCAGCCCGGCGATGGCAGCCCGGCCGTATCCCTGGGCGGTCTTGGCGCCGAGGAGCGCCTCGCCGCCGGGGGCCCACAGTGCGAGCGCGGCACCCAGGACCGTGCGGTGTGCGGCGGTGGCTCCGTGCTGGAGGGCGAGTTGTCCCGACAGCGACGCCCCGGCGATGAGCACCTGGGTGTCGAAGATCATCTGGGTGGTCTTCACGGTGGAGCCGAGCAGGGTGTCGGCCTGCTCCAGCAGGGTGGCGACGGGCGTGGATGCCACGTCGTGGCGGGTGCCGAACTCCTCGCCCCGCCATGCTGCGGCGGGCTTGGTGTCCGGCGCTCCAGGGATCCGCCACTGGTTTTCCCGGCACACCAGGATGGCGTCGGAGGCCCGCAGCGTCCCGGACACGATGTCGGAGTGCGCCGAGTACCCGAACAGGGCGAGCGCCGGGAAGACCTCCTCAACACGCCGGGCCATGCCGAGGTCGACCTCAGCGCCGGTGGAGGTGACTGACCCGCCGGTCCACAGCAGATCGACGCCGAGCTTCGACCACACGACCGCCGGCGGGCGCAGGTCGAGGGTGGACACGAGATGCCAGGCGATCCGGTCGCGCAGGGCGTGGCGGATGGAGGCGGCCGACAGGAACGGCACCTGGGCGACCGTCCCGTCGGGCTGGGCGACGTCCTGGGTGCGCAGAAGGGCGGTGTTTCCGGAGTTCCCGGCACCGTGGTGGAACGGCGACAGCAGTGTGGCGGTGTAGTTGATGGTCTCCTGCTGGGCAGGGATGATGGTGGTGGTCATCAGAAGATTGCCTCTTCGGTGTCGGTGGTCGGTTCGGGGTCGGGCTTGGGGGTTTTGCGGCTGGTGTTCTCGACTCTGGCCAGGGCGACGATGTAGACGAGGTTGCGGGCAACGTGGGCCTGCCACTGGCTGTAGTGGCCCTCGATGCGCCCGCCGAGCTTGGTGATGGTCTTGGATGCCTCCAGCGCGAGCTGGGGGATCTGGAGCTTGCGGGCGGCGATCGTGACAGCCTGGGGCCACGCCTCTCCACCGGCGGCTGCGGTCTCGATGGCGGTGGCTGCGCGTCCCTGCCAGAAGTCGAGGCGGGACACATCCTCGGTGAGGGAGTCGCGCAGGGCAAAGACCAGGTCGACGGTGATGTCGTCGAGG
This sequence comes from Brooklawnia cerclae, assembly GCF_011758645.1. Lineage (NCBI taxonomy): Bacteria > Bacillati > Actinomycetota > Actinomycetes > Propionibacteriales > Propionibacteriaceae > Brooklawnia > Brooklawnia cerclae. The sequence continues at coordinate 228,842 of NZ_JAAMOZ010000003.1, forward strand.
TCGTCAGCGGTCAGCAGGGTAAGTGGCTGTGTCATTGGTGATGTCCTTCGTGATCGTCCAGAGCGCGAGCTCCAGGAGTGGTGAGCCGAGCCACGGCAGCAGCCCGGCGTTGAGGTCCCGCCATGCGGCGAGCTGGTCGGGGGTCTTGACGTACTGGGGTTCCCCGGCCATGACGGCCTCGGCTGGGACGCCGAGTCTGCGCAGGCCGAGGGTGCAGGCGTGGACCTGGCGCCATTGGGCCGGGTTGGCGGTGACGCTGTGGTCCTCGGCCCGCACCGTCCACTGTCCGCTGCCGTGGTTGACCGCAGCGAACGGCAGCACATGCTTCTGCCCGGACAGCGCCACAGAGACGAGCCAGTCCCCGGACGGCGGGTCGGCCAGTATGTCGATGACCGGCCGCGTGCTGGCCCGTGAGGTGAGGCACAGCCCGGGAGTGTCCTGGAGGAACGCCTTGGGCTGCGAGTCCGGGAGATCGGCTCCAGGTGAGGCGACGATCGTCCACATCCGAAGCGTGTTCGGCGGCTTGCCAGATGCGCACCACAGGCATGCCGGGCAGATGTCCGGGCTGTCGTGGCGCTGGAGATGCCCCTGGTCGGGGAAATTCTTCCCGAGCGCCCGGTCCGCGTTCGCTGTGACCGGCGAGTCGTGGCCGCACATCGCGCACACGCCCGGGGAGTCCTTGAGGTGTGCGGCCGTCCCCGGTGCGGTGATCCGCGGTCGCCCGGCCAGATCCCAGACGAGCCGTGTGGACGAGGTCTCGGTCATGGCGTCACCCCGTCGACCAGGATCAGGCCGCACCCGTATGCCTTCTCCTTGCCGATACCGGCGCGGATCAGGCGGCCGAGGACGACCGGGTCATCCACGGTGGCGGTGCCGCTGAACGCCATCCTGGCCATGGTGATGACGTGGCCCGGCTTGACGGCCCGCACCGTGGGCAGTCGCTGGCAGGTGACGTCGAGCCCGGACAGTGCCCCATCGAGACGAGCAGCAACCCACTCGGGCCACTCACTCTCGGGAACCAGCCCGCGCGCCATCTTCACCCGGACGCGCTCGTCGTTGTATACCCACTTCGTCTTCGTCGGGTTGAGGAGCCCGGACACCCGCACCCTAGTCCCGGCCGGGAACGCGGTGCGGCGCGGCCCGCTGGCTGTGACGGTCGCCAGGCCGGTGAGCATGTCGGTGAGCATGCCCGGCGCCGGGGATTGCACGAGGATGGTGGCCCGGTCGGGCCACGCCCACAGTGCTCTGTCCCCGGACGTGTTCTTCGATGAGGTGGCGATGACGGTGTGCCATTCCCTGATCGGCACGCGCATGCCTTGTGGCGTGAGGGACAGTCTTGTCAGGACGATACCGTCCACGCTTGTCTCCTTTCTCTGGTCGGCCACGAAAAAGGCCTCCCGGTTGAGGTCCGGGAGGCCTGTCATTGGTCCTGCGACGTAGGTGATCATGTGGTCGGCGGCTCACCTCGTGCGATGGTGGCGGCCTCGGCGATCGCGTCCCGATAGCCCACACTCCAGTCGTCGTTCATGGTCACATGGATAGCCTCGCCAGTGATCCTCATGGCGATCTCCTCGCGCAGCGCGGTGTCATGGTTCGCCAGCCACCGGTCGTAGGTATCCCCGCTCCATGCGCCGAGCCGTGTCGCGGACGCCCGGATCTCATCGTCGGTCGGCACGTAGTAGTCACTCATCGCGTCGCCCCTCCTCCTCTCGCTTGTGGCACTCGCACCCGCAGTCCGCTGTGGGCGCGCCGAGTGTGACCACACGCCCTCCGCAAACGTGGTGCTGGCGGGAGCGGCACCAGAATGTGGTGGGCTGCTCAGGGGTCGCGTCGCTCATCTCTAGGCCCCCCTTCCGCGATAGCTGACGCTGATGGGTGCGGGCACCAGGTAGCCGCGCGAGAACGCCAGGCGCACCGGCTGCCCCTGCGTCATGCGCCACCTCGTCCAGGGACCAAGGTCCTCAATCCCCCGATCAAGAGCCTGCGAATAGGGACACTCGCGCAGGTCGATGCCGGAGTCGAGGCATGCCTGGGAGTGCAGGATGTAGACGGTCTGATCGGCGGACACGGCTCGTCCCCAGTGGTCGGTCGGGTGCCGCTTGGCGCCGACGATCTGCTCGATCTGGGAGTGGTCTACAAGGTCACTCATGCTCGTCCTCTCCTTTCCACGGCATCCCCCACTCGCGTGCGATCGCAGACGCCAGGAGCTCATAGTCGGCTGCCGCCTGCTGGACGTATTTGGGCAAGTAGTCGCCGCTGGCCCAGAAGAGCGCTCCTCCGAGCGAGTCCATGGACTCCTTGCCTTTGATGAGGCCGCACCGTTTGGCGGCTGCGACCTCGGCGTGGGTGTAGGTGCGCGGCGATCTGAGGCCGTGGTCGATGGGGCCGCTACGGAGCCGCTCGTTACGTGGAACGTTTGATCGTTCAGTCATCATTTCTCCTTGTCAGCATGTTGTTTCCATGTCCTCCGGAAGCGGCGCCAGTACCGGCGCTTGACGGCCCGCGTCTCGCCACGGCTGTGGCGGGTGACCTTGCGCCACCCGGTCAGCACGTCGTACTCATCGCCGCTCTTGAGCGGCACGTGATCGGATCTCATCTGACCTATCTCGGAGGTAGTTAGTGATCTGCACGTAGGCGGCGCGTAGCGACTCGTGGTCGAAGCCGTCGTAGAGATCTATCGGGAAGGGAATATTGGCGACCGCGTTGGCTAGCGCTTTTTGGGCGACCTTGTTGTCATGGTCGGCAAGCCACCGGTCGTAGGCGTCCTCACTCCATGCGCCGATCCGTGTCGCGGACGCCCGGATCTCATCGTCGGTAGGCGTGCAGCAGTCGCTCATGTGCTTCCCCTCTTGTCTCTTGTGGCATGCGCATGCGCAGTCCGCCGGCGGCGCGCCGAGCTGCACGCACCGTCCGCCGCAGACGTGGTGCTGGCGGGAGCGGCACCAGAACGTGGTGGGCTCGTGGGTTACGTCGGCCACGGCCCGCCCCATTCGCGTTTGATGGCCTCCGCCAGGAGCGCGTAGTCGGCGGCCGCCTGGGCGACTTCGCTGGAGTAGTAGTCTCCTGCGGCCCAGAACAGGGGCCCGCCGAGGGAGTCCATGGACTCCTTGCCACGCACGAGTCCTCTGCGCTTCCCAGCTGCGATCTCGGCTCGGGTGTAGGTGTGCGGCGACCTGAGGCCGTCCGCGCCCGGCCCGCTGCGGATGCGTTCGGGTGTCTCACTCATCCCTGAGTCTCCTCTCGCGATCTGTTCCGCCGAGATGATGAGGTCCGCGACCCCTGCCGCATGCACCGTCGAGCCCGGCTCGATCTGCTCCAGCAGGCCGTGGATCTCGGCGGCGATCCGCTCCCTGATGCCGCGCTCCAGCACGTCGGCGCGAACGAAGTCTGCCGATACCTCCCGCTTCGACCGTTCGATCCTGCTGGCGTCGTATCCCGCTCTGACTTCCGGGTCGGCCAGGCGGCGGTGAAGCGCGTCATCGAAACCGCGCCGTGCGTGCAGCCGCTCGATCTCGTCCAGCAGCAGCGGCACGTCACATACGCTGTCGGTCAGTGCCGCGATGCCGTCAGCGGTGTATGCGCCCTTGCTGGGCTTGGCGTCCAGGGCTCGCTGGTAGCGGGCGCGGGCGGCGTCAATGACGCTTGTCATCGGTGCTCCTTCCGTTGTTTGCGTCTTTTCTCCGAGACCAGCTCGACGGCACCGAGCGGAACGTCTGTCCCGGCGGCCTGGCGGCCGTTGTTCGGCTGGATGGCCGACAATGCACATGCCAGGGAGAACATCTCCATCCGACCGCTGCTGATCGGGACCTCGCGCTGAAGGTCCATGAGCACCGCCCGGATCGGCGTCTCCAGTGAGGATGTGTACTCGTCCGGAGCGCCGAACACGTGGACGGCGTGGTCCCAGTGGTTCGAGCTTCCCGAGTCGCGCGAGTACACGCCGTTGCTGTTGGGGATGCCGTAGTGGAACTCCCAGCAGTCGATGCACAGGGCGAATGTCTGCTTCGCGCTCACGCTGCGGCCCTCCGTCCCGCCATGGCTGCCCTGGCATCCTCGACCCTGGCCGCAGCGATGCCGAGCTCGGTCTCGTCGAGGGTGTCGCGGAGCAGCCGCAGCTCCTCGATCTCGCGGACCCCGGCCAGCTTGGTGCCCCAGCGGGCTTGCAGGACGCTCACGTCGATGACGCCAACCTTCCGCCAATCCTGGACGGTGACGAGCGCCGTCGGCGGCTTGACTCCGATAGGTTTCATCGCGCCACGCTCGTGCCGCTCTTGGTGACGCGGAAGACCAGGCCGCTGCCCTGGCGTCTCTGCGCCCGGGCCTTGTCGGCCACGTCTTTGCAGACCAGGCAATCCCGCTCCCAGCCGGAGCCGTGCCGCCCGCCTCGCGTGCGGAGACGCCACCGGGTGGTCTCGGGCCGCCACGGATGCCCGTTGCCGCACGTGGCGGCCCCCTCGATGTGGTGCGGCTCAGGGTCAGGCCTGCGCAGTGTGTGCGCTGTCGCGCTCATTGATGTTCCTTCCGTGTGGCCGCGACGCTCGCCACGGCGATGATGAGGGCCCCGGCTGCGATGAGCAGCGAGGAGGTGAGGATGGGGTCAGTCATCAATCCCCCCCCGCTGATGAGCGGTGCCTGCCTGATGTGGGTTGACAGGCGGGTGGCAAGCGCGAGGTCGAGGTAGTCCGCACTCAGGTCGACCCCGACGAAGCGCCTGCCGAGTTGCACCGCTGCGAGCCCGGTGGTGCCCGATCCGCAGAACGGGTCCAGCACCCTGCCGCCAGGCTTGCAGCCCGCAGCGATGCAGCGGCGCGGGATCTCCACCGGGAACGCCGCGAAGTGCGCGCCAGGGAACGGCTGAGTCGTGATCGTCCACACGTCGCCCGGATTACGGGTCTTGTGGACACTGAGGAGCGTCGAGCCGGGATTGCCGCCGAACCGCCGCCGCCCCTTCTCGGTTCCCGTCGCACCGCCATACGCGGCGAAAGACTCCGGGCTGTTCCCCGACACTTCGCCCTTCGCGGCGACCTTGATCGGCTCAAGGTCGAACCAATACCGGCGCGACTTGGTCAGCAGGAACAGGTGCTCGTGCCTGCTGGACAGCCGGTCGCTGACCGACTCGGGCATCGCGTTCGGCTTGTGCCACACGATGTCGTTCCGCAGGATCCAGCCGTCGTCCTGCAACGCCAGCGCGACACGCGCCGGGATCATCAGCAACGACTTCTCTGGCCGCCCGTAGTCCTCGACACCGACACCGACTTGGGCGTGCCGGATCGACCTGCGGTCGAACATGCTCGTCTGCCCGCGTCCCCATGCGGGATGCGAAGCGTACGAATCGCCCAGCGCCTCGGCGCAGACACGCGTCCACGTCTTGCAGTCCACTCCTTCGGGTGGCGGACCAGACTCGACGGGCTCGAACGCCTGCGGGTTGATCGCACGCGCGATCACGTACAGCCTGCTCTCCTCTTCCACGGATGATTCCTTTCTGGGCATGAAAAAACCGGCCCATGAAGGCCGGTGTGGATGGTGGCGGCTCAGGCGGCCAGTGCGTCGATGGCGATCGTCACGAGGTCGCGCTCGATGGGTGGCGGTCCGTGTTGTGGATCGCCGCGTTCTCCTTCGCCAGCCGCTCGTCGTAGGTGGCTGGGCCGCACCAGGAGCACGACTCGCAAACCGGCTCGTACAGCCACTTGGTGTCGCCGCCGACAAGGGCGGTGACGATTGCCCGGGGCCGCTCACCTCCCATATCCCCATCTCCTGTCTGCCGCCTGCGGCTGGCAGTGGCGGCATCTGCCGTCGTCGTCTGGTGCGTGTGTGGGCCACTGGTCGCGTCCCTGGTCGTCGCGGCCCATGAGGCCGTTGAGCTGGTGCAGCGCCGGGCATGCCTGCGCGGGGTCGGGGGTGGGCACGTCACACCTCCGCGTTCTTCTCGGCCGCCAGCGCCTCGGACGGCAGACACTCGGTCCACTGCCCACCCAGCCGGGTCGCCTCGTCATCGCTCGGGCGTCCCATGACGAACCAGCCGAGGCCGCCAGAGACGAAGATGTGCGGGAAGAGCCAGTAACCGGTGGTCTCGACGAGATGCGGAGCGCTGGGGATCTCCGGCCTGGAGAACCAGAGGCGATCCCACTCGACGCAGAGCGGGTTGTCCCTGCGCGGGACGTAGACCCCCTTCTTGAAGCCGTTGCGCCACCCATCGGGCTTGGCCGGGAACTCGACTCCGCCGAGTCGGACACTCCACGACGTGCGGCGGATCAACCCGTTCGTCCCGCCCACCCGGCCAACGAATTCGTTGCACTGGTCCACGAACGCGTGATAGGTGCGGGTTTCGGACCTGATCGCCTCGATAGTGGCGGGGTCGGCGGTCTTCGCGTACTGATAGACGGGCATTCAGTCGCCCTCCAGGGCGGCGATGTCGGTGTCGTCCTGCACGCCAGCCGCGACGCGGGCCTCAATCTCAGCGAGACGGTCAGCGGCGCTCATCGCACACCCGCCTCGTGGGCAGCTGTCAGGGCGACGCGGGCGGCGTCCAGCCAGTAGTCGTGCCACGCGAGAGGTCCGGCAGGATCGAGTGGGTTCGGCCTGTCCCACCGGAACGCGTTCCGGTGGGGCTCCTCAATGGCGAACAGCGCCTTGGCGACGGACTCCAGCACCAGATCGTCATGCTGGCCCGAGATTTCGACAGGCTCATAGGTGGCCAAGAAGATGTCTGGCTTGCAGGGATAGAACTCGCCTGCCACGCCCCGGATGATCCAGTCGCCGTAGTCGGCCCAGTGCAGTCCTTCCAGCGTCGAGATGACGAAGCGTCCATCTCGCGGGTCGATGCTGATACCGCTGGCGGGCAGCGGCGTGCGGCCCTCGATGACGTCCAGCACGTCGAACGAGCCGAGCGTGTTCGCCTCGACCCATTGGTAGACGGCGTGGATGTCGGCGTTCGAGCCGATCAACTGCATGGCTTCGATCGCGACGGGCTTCTTGCGGAAGCTTGCCGGTGCGTTCATCGGGCACCTGCCTGGGATGGCGACTGCGCATCTGGAGCACAGGTCCGGGCCGACCCACCAGATGTGATGAGGATGGCGATGTCGGCGTCGTGCTGGTGGGCGGCGATCGCGGCGTCGAGTTCGGCTTGTGTTGTGACGGTGATTCTCACTGGTATGATCCCTTCTGAAGTGGTTGTTTCCGGCGTCCGTCTGTTGCCAAGGCTGCACGCGCACGAGCCGCCTCGGCTGCCGCGCTGGCCCTGGCTTCGGCGGCCCGGGCACGCGCCCGGCTGACCGCAGCCACATCGGCGGCGACCTGGTAGTGCTCGGACGCTGCCAGCGGGGCCATGTGCCGGGTGTCGCTGATCAGGGCGTCCACGATGCGCTGGACGGTTGTGGTGACGGGCGGGACGGTGTAGTTCTCGCTCATTGCTTGTCCTTTCATCTTTCGATCTCGCTCCATGCCCGGCACAGCGGATGTGAGCACATCCACATCGGGCCGGGCACCGGAGCGTGGGTGTCGTGCTCGGCGCGGACGGCTGAGCGCAGGGCGGTAGTTGTCGCGGCGGTCATGATGGTCGCGTCGCAGCGGTCGGCGACGACGTCCACGAGGTCCTCGATGTCGATCTGGTCGACGATGTCGTCGAGCCTGACGTCGACGTCGGCGGTCACAGTGATGGTCTGGCCGGGGATCATGACCGCTCCTTTCCTGCCGCCAGCCCGTGCAGGGTGACGGCGATGATGAGAGCGGCGCAGGCGGCCACGGTCAGGCCGTGCAGGCCGAGGGTGGCGGCGAGGATGGGGAGGGCGGACAGAAACAAGAAGCCCCGCACCGGGATGGGTGCGGGGCGATGGGGGCGGGGATCGGGTGGGGTCATGCGACAAGTCCTTCCTGTGCGCTCCACGTCCGCAGTGGCCATCCGGCTTCGGCTTCGGCCTCGATGTTCGCGGCGGTCTGCTCGTCGCCCTTCTTGGTGCGGAAGTACTTGGCGAGGCTGAGCTTCTGCTGCTGGTGCCATTCCCGCTGACGGTCGAGGCCGAGGTCAGCCGATGCGGCTTGGTCGCCGGGCACGACCGGGAGGTTGGGCGCGAGCTTCCAGGCGAGGCGGGCGGCGGCGTGTGCGTCGGCTCCGGCGTCGTGGGCGTTGTCCAGCAGGATGTCGTAGTGGCGGCACACGTCGGCGAGCTTGCGGGAGCCTCGCCTGAACGGATCGATGCCCTTGTCGATGACGAACGGATCGATGACCATCCCGTCGACCTTGAGCGGTTCGAGCCCCAGCCGCCGGAGTTCGCGGTCCAGGATCGTGATATCGAAGGATGCGTTGAAGGCGACGAGGGAGGCCCCGGCGAGCCAGGCCGCGTTGATGTGCCCGGCTATCTCGGCGATGGCCTCGGCGCGGTCCTGGCCCTCCTGGGTGGCCCGCTCGGTGGTGACGCCGTGGATGCGTGAGGCTTGCTCGGGGATCGGGCGTTCGGGCTTGAGTATCCAGCTCGTCGTCTGCCACCGCCTGCCCTCGGCGATTCCGACGGTGGCGGTGATGATGTGCGCGTCCTCCGGGTCCGCCGAGTCGGTCTCGGTGTCGAATCCCGCGATGGGGGAGTCGCGCCAGCCTGTCCAGGTCATCGGGACTCCTGCGGGAACATCGCTCCGCCGCTCGGTTCGACAACTTCGGCGTCGACGGGTTTTGAGGTGAAGACCTCTCCGGTGACCTCGTCGACGTACTCGCCTTCGGCTGTCTCGTGCGGCGCCGCCTGCTGCTCCAGCCGCGTCGGCGCTGTCCGGCCAGCGTTCTCAGCGATGACATCCTGGGCGGCGCGGAGCTGCTCGCGGCGATACTCGGCTGAGGTGGGGACCCACTTTGCGAGCTGCCGGACCGCCGACTTGAGCCACATCGCGGCAGGGGTTGGT